>JBAUTA010000272.1:0-6350 GCA_049581985.1 Kovacikia sp. | reverse complement strand
ATCCTGATTACACCGTCACGGGCGGCGAGGTGATCTTCCTGAGCGAAAACTTGCTGGAATTGGAACCAGAAGATCGGGCCCGATCGGGTATCTTTCTGGCGTTCCAGTATCCGATCGAAATTCCGGGTGTTAGCAATCTCGATTTTCTGCGCGTTGCATACAACTCCAAGCGCAAGCACCAGGGTTTGGAAGAACTGGATGCCTTTGATTTTGATGAACTGGTGCGGCAAAGGCTGGATGTGGTCAAAATGGATCCAGCCTTTCTCAGCCGTAGCCTGAATGAAGGGTTTTCCGGGGGCGAAAAGAAGCGCAATGAAATCCTGCAAATGGCCATGCTGGAACCAAAGCTCGGCATTCTGGATGAAACGGATTCCGGTCTAGATATCGATGCCCTCAAGATTGTGGCAAATGGCGTGAATCAGTTGACCAATCCAGACAATGCGATCGTCCTGATCACCCACTATCAGCGTCTACTGAATTACATCGAACCGGACTACGTTCATGTCATGGAAGGCGGACGGATTTTGACGACTGGCGGTAAGGAACTGGCTCTAGAGCTGGAAGACCGTGGCTACGACTGGGTGCGCGAAGAGGAGGCAGTAGCAACAAGATGACGATTCAGGTTTCTCCGGTTTCCGATGGGGCAACGATCAATGGAAAGTTGAGGGGCGATCGTACCGCTTATCTCTCCAAGTTGTTGAACTTACCTCAACAAGACTTAAAAAAGTTCCATGCCTTGTCAACTGAGGCTTATGAAGCCTTAGCCGGACTTCGCGATCGGGCCACCGCCAGGGTTCAAGAACTGGCAATTCCTTCTACAAAGGATGAGGAATGGCGGTTTACTGATTTATCTCCTTTATTGCAAGTAAACTTCCAATCCGTTGCCGGGAGAGTTGCTTCCCCTTCTCTACAACTCTCTGATATAGAGCCATTTGCGCTGTCAGAGGCAGAGGGGAGTCGCCTGGTATTTGTTGATGGAGTTTATGCCCCGACCCTATCCTCAATAAGCGCCATACCTGACAAAATTGTTGTGGGTTCTCTAAGAAACGGTATTGCCCAATCCAGATGGGTCAACTATCTCGCGAAACAACAGGGTTCAGAAGAAGTCTTTACCGCATTAAACACATCCCATTTGGATGATGCCGCAGTCCTTTGGATTCCCAAGCATTTGACGGTAGAAGTGCCAATCCATCTGCTGTTCATTTCAACCAGTGCCATTCCCATCATTTCCCATCCTCGTTGTCTAGTCATTGCTGAATCGGGTAGCAGCATAAAGTTCATTGAGGAATTTACGTTTATCAATGAGGGGGTTTATTTCTCCAACCCAGTGACGGAAATCTGGATTGAAGAAAACGCTCAAGTTAACCACACTAGAATCCAGAGGGATAGCCAGGAAGCTTTTCACATAAGCAAAACGGCTGTTTCTCAAGCACGCGATTCTCGTTACACTTGCAATGCAATTAGTCATGGCGCAAAGCTTTCTCGTCATAATTTAGAGGTTTACCAGACCGGGGAGCAAACAGAGACAAAGCTCAACGGATTAACTATGATTGGCGATGAGCAGTTGGCAGACACCCACAGCTTAATTTCCTTCACCAAACCCCACGGCACCAGTCACCAGGTTCACAAATGCATTGTGGACGATCGGGCCCACGCGGTATTCAATGGCAAGATCTTTGTGCCAAAACCCGCGCAATTAACGGATGCCGGACAACTCAGTAGCACGTTGTTGCTGTCTGAAAAAGCCCGGATAGACACCAAACCCCAATTGGAAATTACGGCAGACAACGTGAAATGTTCCCACGGGGCAACGGTCAGTCAGCTAGACAGCGATGAAGTTTTCTACCTGCAAAGCCGGGGCATTAATGCCGAAACCTCCCGCAGATTGTTGACCTATGCCTTTGCCTACGATGTACTGAAGGAAATTCCAGTTCCATCGCTTCGAAATACGCTTGCCCAGTATGTTAGAGAACACTTCTAAACTGCAATGACACTTACACAGGAAAAACCGATCGCTGCCAGGGTTCGCGCCGACTTTCCGATTCTGAACGAACGGATCCATGAAAAGCCTTTGGTGTATCTGGATAATGCAGCCACCTCCCAAAAGCCGATCGCGGTTCTTAACGCGCTCCAGCACTATTACGAACACGACAACGCTAACGTTCACCGGGGCGTCCATACCCTCAGTTCCCGGGCAACCGATGCCTACGAAGGGGCACGGGATAGGATTGCGGCTTTCGTGCATGCGGCTTCCCGCCAGGAAATTGTTTACGTTCGCAATGCCAGTGAAGCCATCAATCTGGTCGCCTATTCCTGGGGGATGAATACCCTACAACGGGGAGATGAGATCATCCTGTCAGTGATGGAACACCACAGCAACCTGATTCCCTGGCAGTTTGTCGCCCAGCGAACCGGAGCGGTGTTGAAATTCGTCGAGTTGACGGAAATCGAGGCATTTGATCTTGACCATTTCAAGTCGTTGCTATCGGACAATACGAAGTTAGTTTCGCTTGTGCATGTGTCTAACACCTTGGGCTGTATTAATCCCGTCAAAGAGATTTGCTCTCGGGCACACCACTACGGTGCTAAAGTTTTAATCGATGCCTGCCAGAGCGTCCCTCACATGCCCATCGATGTGCAGGATATGGACTGTGACTGGCTGGTTGCTTCTGGTCATAAAATGTGTGGTCCTACGGGAGCCGGATTCCTTTATGGAAAACTGGATCTGCTACGCTCCATGCCGCCTTTTTTGGGGGGGGGTGAGATGATTGCCGATGTGTTCCTCGACCACGCTACCTATGCGGATTTGCCCCACAAATTTGAGGCAGGTACTCCGGCTATTGCAGAAGCGATCGCCCTTGGTGCCGCGGTGGATTATCTAACCAGCATTGGGATGGATAACATCCACGCCTACGAAGAAGAGCTAACCGCTTACCTGTTCCAGCAACTCCAGCAGGTTTCGGGAATTAGAACCTACGGTCCTCAACCCAATCTGGATGGCAGTGGTCGTGCTGCTCTGGCTGCCTTTACCGCTGGTGAAGTCCATCCCCATGATTTATCTACCATTCTGGATCAAGCTGGAATCGCAATTCGGGCGGGACATCACTGCACCCAACCCCTACATCGCTACCTGCACGCCCAATCCACTGCCCGAGCAAGCCTGTATTTCTACAATACCCGCGAAGAGATTGATATCTTCATCGCATCGTTGAAAGAGGCGATCGAGTTCTTTGGTGATATCTTTAGCTAGTGTTGCAAACACTAAATTTTGCACCATGGGGGAGTGGGGGCGAAGCCTCCACTCCCCTTTAATCCTCTGTCCTGATCAAACTGGCGATAGCTATACGGCAGAAGAGCTAGGGATAGGAGCTTTTCAGAGCAATTTCCAGCCCCTGCAACCCCGTCCTAACCCATCTCCCTATGCCATACCTGGCAATAGGCAGCTCAGCAGCTTGCGGCAAACATCCACCTTCCTACAGCGGTCATCCCCAGGGTTAGCCTCATCTGTAAAAACAAAATGCTTCCCTGGCTGAGGGTTGGGTAGGATGGACACCGCCCCACCTGACCGCAAGCGGTTGTATGCTTGAGGCATTTGTTCCAGTTTGATGCGGGAAGCAATTGCTTAACGCAGAAGAGGCATCCAGTATTTTTACGGAAAAGTCTTGTAGTATTGCCAACTTTCCTGAATCGATAGCTGACTGACTGAAGTTGATAAATAAATTTAATTTCAGGGAATCATAACTTTTGTATTCCCTGAAATCACAACCTAACAACCAGTCAGGAGAATTTCCTATGCCTTCCCCCTCCGATTTATTCCAAGCTGGAGTGGAAGCGGTTAAGCGCAAGCAATATTCAAAAGCAGTTCAAGCACTTGAAGCATTTTGCAGCAGCCAGGCTCAAACCCGCTCCAAAGAATTTTTCCAGGCCCAAATGTATCTGGTCAGAGCGTACCAGGAGAATGGTCAGCTACCGCAGGCGATTGCCCTTTGCCGCGAGATGTCAGCCAGCGAGTACGGAAAGGTCAGGGAATGGGCCCAACGCCTGCTACCAAATCTTGCTGGGGCTGAGTTGAGTCAACCTGCCGCAGATATCCTGACACCACCAACACCCGTCGTCCAAGCCTCTGCCCCCAAACAGTTCCTACCGCCTGAGCAATCTGCCGAACTGTACAAAACGGGCAATCAGGCCCTCAAGACTCGCCGATTTGCCGAGGCAGTTACGGCATTAGAACACTATTGTCAGGGTACGGCTGCCGGCGCGAGCAACTATGCCCAGGCGCAAATGTGGTTGGTCAAAGCCTATCAGGGAAATGAGCAAACAGAATCCGCGATCGCCCTTTGCAGACAGCTTTTAACCCATGAAAAAGAATATGTCCAAATTTGGGCCAAGCAATTTCTGCAAACCCTGGCTCCCGACGAACCGGTTGGAGAGGAATCCCCGCAAGCCCCCCAGGGTTCAGAATCCGTCAATTCAGCCTCAAACAGCCCCTCTTTTGTAAAAGGGGCATCCGGTTCAGGGCCTCAAGTTGCATCTCAATCCATTCCCAAGGCAGGGCGATCGCAGCGGCGCGGCGTCAAACTGCCTATGAAAGGGGTTGCGGCCAGTCTTTCCATGGCTTCAGGCATTACCATTTCGCTGCTGTTCGGGATGGTTCTGGTGTTATGCCTCAGCCTGCTACTGATTGTGGGGAATGAAAATCCAACCTTGGGTCTGGCGATCGGGGTTGCCCTCACCCTTGGGTTTAATACCCTGGTGTTCTTCCTGGCACCAATCATGATGGATCTGATCCAGAGTTGGTTATATGGAACACGCTGGGCTTCCCTGTCAGAAATTGAACGATACAGCCCCGAAACCGCAAAGGTAATTCGGGAAGTCTGTGCTCAGAAAAAAATCAAGCAGCCCCGTCTGGGAATTATTGAAGATCAGAACCCAACCGCCTTTACCTACGGCTCACTCCCCAACAGTGCCCGGTTGGTTGTCAGTCGGGGGCTCTTCACGTATCTGGAGGAGGATGAAATTGCTACCGTCTACGCCCATGAACTAGGGCATATCGTCCACTGGGATTTTGCCATCATGACTCTGGCATCGACCCTGGTACAAATTGCCTATCTGCTCTACGTTTATATTGACGAGATTGCAGACCGAATTGGCAACGCTCAGGTGAAAAACGGTGCCCGTGGCGTTACGCTCATGGCCTATGTATTTTATGTGGTGGGGGAATACATCGTGCTCTACCTGTCCCGCACACGGGAATACTACGCTGACCATTTTGCCGCTGAGGTGACTGGCAATCCCAATGCCCTCTCCCGCGCTTTAGTCAAGATCGCCTATGGCATTTTGGAGGAGGGAAGACGCAACCCAGAACCTAGCAAAATCCTGCAAGGAACTCGCGCTTTGGGAATTGCGGATCCCAAATCCGCCGCCTTCACCGGAACCGCTTACCGGGTCGCCTCAGAACCGCAAAAAGTTGGCAGAGTGTTTCTGTGGGATATGTTTAACCCCTGGGCCTGGTGGATGGAATTGAGTTCAACCCATCCCCTCACAGGCAAACGGGTGCGTGCCCTCAGTACCTATTCAGAACAGCTCGGTCTGGATACGGAATTTGATATGGGGCGGGTCATGCGAGAAGGTCGCAGCCTGAATCGGCATAAGCTCTATGGCAACTTTGCCGTGGATGTTTTCTTACTGTGGGCAGACTGGTTTGGGTTGGCGATCGGTATTTTAGTGGGAGTTGCCTTTCTGACAATCAAACCCGGTAACTTCCTGCCCCTCCTATCCGTTAGTTTGATTGGCTTTGGGCTGGGAACCCTGCTGAAGATGGTCTTCATGTACCCCGACTTCAGTAAAGCTCCTGCCACAGATGTGTTATCGCTGATGTCCGATCCCTACGCCAGCCCCTTAAGGGGACGCGCCGTCAAACTGGATGGCGAAGTCATTGGACGGGGCAACGCAGGTTATAAATTTGGCTCTGATCTGAAGATGCAGGATCCAACCGGAGTGATTTACCTGCGCTATGCCTCACGGTTTGGACCTCTGGGCAATTTCTTGTTTGGCATGAGTCAAGCCGATGGTTTTGTCCGTAAGGAAGTTACGGTAGTGGGCTGGTTCCGACGGGGAATTATGCCCTGGGTTGATCTCGTCCAAATGGACTGCCCACAACGGTGGACAGTAACCAGCCATCCCCGCTTCTGGCTGTTAGTGCTGGGAGTCGGATCGATTGTCCTGGGCTTTATGCTGCCATCGCTTCTGCGTTAGTCCCAAAGATTGTAATACCAATTTAAAAAATGAAGGTTGCAGATGGGGGGGTGGGGGCTTCGCCCCCAGCCAGGGGTTCCCCCCCTGCACCCCGT
>JBAUTA010000271.1:0-3525 GCA_049581985.1 Kovacikia sp. | reverse complement strand
AACTGAGCCCAAGGTTTCCACCGCAGGCAATTTGCGGATCAGGGCATGTCGCCGCACCATCCGCTGGGTGACTAAGGCCAGGGTGACGGTAATGACAGCAGGCAGACCTTCTGGGACGATCGCCACTGCCATACTCAGCGACACTTCCAGTAATTCCTTCCACCGCTGTAAGCCCAGGTGAATCATGCCACCAATCACAACCAGAGCCACCAGGGTCATTGCGCCGGCCACCAGTACTTTGCTGAGTTGATCCATGCGTTGTTGCAAGGGGGTTGCTTCCGTCTCAACGGACTGGAGCATGGTCGCGATTCGCCCTAGCTCTGTTTTCATCCCCGTGCCAGTCACAAGGACCGTTCCCCGTCCCTGTACCACTTCCGTTCCTTGAAAAACTAGATTGACGCGATCGCCCAGGGGCGTATCTGCGGGCAACTCTATCGTTGCCGTTTTGCTGACCGCGTGAGCTTCTCCTGTGAGTGCAGACTCCCGGATTCGCAGATTTGACCCCTCTAGCAGCCGACCATCTGCGGAAACTTGCACCCCTGCTTCCAGCAGCATGATGTCACCGGGAACCAGTTCTTTTGAATCAACTTCTGAAATTCTGCTATCGCGAACCACCCGGACTCTGGACGAGGCCAACTTTTTCAGGGCTACCAGATCCTTTTCTGCCTTGCTTTCCTGCAAGTAGCCCAACAACCCATTCAAAACCACGATCGCTAGAATCGCGATCGTGTCCTTAAAGGGAATTTCCCCCACATCTAGCTTTCCTGCCCGCAAATCTGTGAAGTCTAAGATGCCTGAAATCAGCGCCACCACAATCAGCAAAATCAGCATGATGTTTGTGAACTGATCCAGCAAAATTTGCCAGTTGCTTCTTCCGTCCGACTCCACCAACTCATTAGGACCGTAGCGCTCTAGTTGAATAGATACCTGTTGGCTGGTTAGCCCAGTTTCGCGATTGCTCTCTAATTGACGCAGAGATCCCTCAAGCTCTAGCGTGTGCCAGAGTGGCAATGAGCTTGACGGAGAAAGATTTGCACTCATAAGAAAACTTCGTAGGGAATGCTATAACACCTATAGCACCCGATCATAGTGCCAAATACAGCCATTTGGCACTATTAATTAGTATTAAGTCTCCTTTTTTTTACAATGCTCGCCAATCCATTCATTCCTAAGGGTCTCATCGGCAGACAGGCTGAACTAAATCAGGTTTGCCACATTCTTGCGTCAGATGGCGATTTTGTGCTGGCGGGAGTGCCCGGTAGCGGTCGGCAAACCTTACTCCACCAGGCAGCGCAAGCGGTGGGAGCTAGAGTGATTGGAATCGACTGTCTACGGGCAACGGACAGCAACCGATTTCTGCAGCTGTTGGCTGAAGGGATACTCACGGCATTTCAATCCCCCCATGAACTTGAGCTAATTCAACGCTGGAGCGCCAACCAACCCATCATTCTCGATCAATCTCCTGGCAAAGGAGCACGGTTGGTTTGGAATCTCAACTCTAAACTCGACTCTAAAGAGGAATGGGCCCTCTTCCAAAACCTGCTAAGCTTGCCCCAAGTGATGGCAGAGTGGCTAAATTGCCGTGTTGTTCTCGTATTTTTGAATTTTCCCCACATTCGCTCCTGGGACCGCTCTGATAAATGGCAAAGCTATCTGCGGCAAGAAATTCAGGAACAAACGCGGGTCAGTTATTCGCTGATTGCCACGGTGACCGAAAGCTGGGTGCAGCATAGCAACATGCAGGTTGTTCTGTTAGGCCCCCTCAAGCACGAAGACCTCCAACCCTGGATTGTGGAGCGGATGGCGGCCCAAGGCTTGCAGTTTGAACTAGAAAGTAAGGCCCTCAATCTGTTTTTGGATTACGTTCAGGGCCATGTAGGGGATGCGATTGTCCTCGCCCGGCGAATTTGGTTGGACCATCAAGCGACTCAAGCGAGAAGAGGGGGAGACGCGGAGATCCGGAGAACGGGATTTACGGAGAATTCCTCAAGCCAAAATTCAAAACTCAACCCTCAAAACTCAACATCTTCCGATTCCCAACTCCCCACCCCCCTTACCCTCATCTATGCCCATCAGGTTCATCGCAGTACCCTGGCCTTAGTCGAAGATCTCTCTCTTACCTTTGAGGCACTCATCCTATTGTTGCCCCCCAGTCAGGTTAGAGTTTTAGAAAGCCTGGTGCTTGATCCGACTGATAGCCCCCATTCCCGTGAGTATATTCAGAAACATCAACTCTCTAGGGGAGGCGGACTACAGGGAGCCCTCGCCAGTTTGCAGCAAAAAGGTCTGGTCTATGGACAGGAGTATAACTACCGGATTACAATGCCACTGCTAGCATTCTGGCTAAAACATCGACTGATGTAGAAATTGAACGAGTGGCCTCCGCAAATTCACTGGCTAGCCTCGCGGAACCCCCGCAGATAGTTCATAAAGTTCTGTTTATAAAAGCCGTAACTGTAAAGGTTTTGTAAAGTTCTTTAGTTGCACGGTTGTCATTCTCCGTGAATTTGCGGTTTAGTCAACGTAGTTAGCCAAGTCACCCTTAAGGATGAATACTGAATCACGCTTAAGGGTGAAGGCAGATTGCACGAACTACTATGCGGACCCATGTCAATTGCATCATTCTCATCGGGGTCTCGGAGCCAGTGAAATGGCATCAAGAATTTATCAGGGTCATAGGGTCTGGCAATTCAACCGTTCTTTGTTGATACAAAAGTTGTTTTTCCAGATAGGGATCCATGTTGAATTTGAAGCTCTCATCCAAAACTGACGGACGTACCTTAGATTTTCTAAGCCAAAATCCATCCATCTCCCAGTCTCTTTTATCTGAGGCAGGTCATGATATAAGTCGGGTTTCAACCATCATCAGGCCTGTTTTAGAAGCCCCCCAGCGGTGCGAAATTAGTTCTTATTACATTCAAGCGGTGACAACGGGTCGAACCGCTTTTTTAACGACCAATCTGCCTGGGCTTACATCAACCCATGTCACAGAAGCCGCATCAGGTTGGCTGATTGGACGTAGCCCTAATTGCGCGATCGCGATCGAAGATCCCTCCATTTCTCGCTGTCATGCGGTAATTGGACATCGCCCCAACTGCGGCTTTTATATCATTGACGTAGGTAGTAGTAATGGCACCTTTGTTAACGGTTCCCGCCTGATTCCAATGGAGCAACGCATTCTCAAAGATGGGAATTTGATTGAACTCAGCCATACCTGCGTTGAGTTTTTTGTCTCAGGCTGGAAAGATTCATTTGAAGGATTCGATGATACTCAGTTCTAACCTTCGAGGTTGGGGTCGTGAGTAGAACCTGGCATCTATTCCAGATTCAACCCTGGGGGTAAATCAAGACTGACTAATATATAGCCCTTTTCCAGGGTGTGAGGCCCAGTGGGGCGCGAAGCACCCCACTGGGCCTCACACCCTGGAAAAGGGCTATATATTAGTCAGTCTTGTTTTACCCCCAGGGTTGAATCTGGAATAGATGCCAGGTTCTACTCACGACCCCAACCTCGAAGGTTAGAAC
>JBAUTA010000270.1:0-5192 GCA_049581985.1 Kovacikia sp. | reverse complement strand
CTATTTAGCGACATACCTAAATAGTAAATTCGGTTATTTCCAAACTATAAGAGAAGCAACAGGTAATGTTCAACTTGCTCTCTTTATTGAAAAGACTAAAAAGATACTTGTTCCTGTAGGCGATCGCTTTAATGAAATTGGTAAATTAACTCGCAAAGCTTACGATAAACGTCGTGAGTCTGAATCTCTCTATGCTGAAGCTGAGGCTTTGCTGTTGCATGAGTTGGGGCTTGATACTCTCGATCTTTCTACACAGAAGACTTATGTAGCAAATTTTAGTGAGACGGTGGAGGGCGATCGGATTGATGCGGAGTATTTCAAGCCAAGGTACCAGCGCGCTATGGAAATTATGAGCAGTTCTGGTCAACGGATCAAAGATATTTGCAAATTAGCCAAACGATGATTTCTCCCCAAGAGTAATGAATCATTTAACTATATTGAAATTGGCAACTTAAGTGGAAATGGTCATGCAGAAGCTGAAGCATTAATGGGGTGTGAAGCTCCTAGTCGTGCCCAATGGATTGTACGGAAAGATGATGTAATAACGTCAACGGTTCGTCCAATTCGGCGGCTAACAGCTTTAATTGAACGGAATCAAGATGGTTATGTATGCTCTTCTGGATTTGCAGTTTTTCAGCCAGCAAAAGTGCAGCCAGAGGTTCTACTTGTCTATTTACGATTGCCAATTATTTGTGAAATTCTAGATTTGCATACCACTGCATCTATGTATCCTGCTATCTCTACCAATGAAGGCGTTGCTGAATCCTGGGATGAATGGCAGCATACGCCCTCACCCTAGCCCTCTCCCAAAGGGCGAGGGGATATAACTTTCGGCTCCCTTCTCCCTAGGGAGAAGGGTCGGGGATGAGGGCAAATCATCCCGTCAATCAGCAACGCCCTCTTTCCTGGCAGAATCAAGTGTGCCTTACGCATTTTTGGCTGTATTCGTCTGAAGGTGACGTTTCCCTGCGAGAACCGTTTGAAACCAAAATGCAAAGAAAACGCTGGCGCACTCAAGAAGAGTCCGTTAAAGTCAACGGCAGACAAATACAACCAGGACATCGAGAGTATTGGTATGTCGCAATCCGAATGCAAACTCCTTCTGTTGAGGAATGCCTGAATGAAGTTGGGGTTCCGTGAGAGGAGAGGTTATCGATGCACCCTCCAAGCTCCACCATTTGAGGCGCGATCGCGAAACTCCGATCTTTGATCATGGAATGTTGGGGTGCGATCGCCATTCCTCAACCATTTGTCGGATGAGACGGAGATCCTTCATTACACTCCGTTTCATTCAGGATGACAAAACTGGGATGCACCCGAACTCAAGCTGATGATCAAGAAACTCTTCGAGAGATTGAATCTCTGTTTGCTGCTGCTGAGAATACCCCTGAGCATGATCGGCTAGACATCCTTAGTACCCTTATAGAAGCTTACGAGAAAACACATTTTCCGATTGAACTTCCTGATCCGATCGAGGCAATTCAGTACTACATGGATGCTTGTGGTTGATCTCATCGTGATTTAGAGGCATATCTGGGCAGTCGAGCAAGTGTGTCTGAGATCTTGTCTCGCAAACGCACCTTGACTTTAGAGATGATTCGGAAGTTGAATCAAGAATTAAGGATTCCGGCTGAAATTCTTATTCAGCCTATGAGTCCCTCTTCTAGACGCCTCTTCTTAACCTGCGCGTTCAGCCAATTCTAGCCAACGCTCAGTGGCGGCGTCGATCGCCTGCGTCAATTCTGCCAACCGTTCCGACAGTTCCTGCACCTGGGAAAAACCACTGGGAGGATTTTTGTAGAGAACCTTCTCAATCTCCTCCTTCTCCGACTCCATGTCGGGAATCTGGGTTTCCAGCAGTTCGTATTCCCGCTTCTCCTTGAAAGAAAGTTTTGAACTTGGAGCTTTAGATTTTAAGTTTTGAGGCGAAGAACTCTCCCGATCTCTCTGGCTCCCTGGCTGCCCGTTCCCTTCAGAGTCCTGTCTACTGCCTGCTGCCTGCTGCCCTTTGCCTGCTGCTTCCTCCTCTTGCTTGCGGTAATCCAGATATACCGAATAATTCCCCGGATATTGCCGCAGGGTGCCCCCAGGTTCAAAGGCAAAAATAGTTTCGACGGTGCGATCGAGGAAATAGCGATCGTGGGATACAACAATCACACAACCGTTAAAGTCTTCCAGATAGTCTTCTAAAACCGCCAGGGTTTGGACATCCAGATCGTTCGTCGGTTCATCCAGGATCAATACATTCGGCGCACTCATCAGCACCCGCAGCAGAAACAGTCGGCGCTTTTCGCCACCGGAAAGTTTATTGATCGGCGCATATTGTTGATTGGGCGGAAACAAAAACCGTTCTAACATTTGGGAAGCGGTAATCACACTGCCATCGGAGGTTTTGACCAATTCTGCAACACTTTTGAGATAGTCGATGACTCGCTGATCTTCATTGATCAACACATCCTCCGAGTGCTGATCGAAATAGCCAATGTGGATGGTAGAGCCAATCTCAAGGGTGCCAGAATCGGGTTGCACCCGTCCGGTAATGATATCCATCAACGTGGATTTACCAGCACCATTGCTGCCAATGATGCCGACCCGATCCTCTGGGTTGAAACTGTAGGTAAAGTCTTTAATCAGGGTACGATCGCCGTAAGCCTTAGCAATCTGAGTCAGTTCAATTACTTTCTTGCCAATCCGCCGACCGACCGTGGAAATATCGACTTTGCCGGATACTTGCTTAAACTCCTGACCCTGCATTTCGCGAATCCGATCAATTCTGGCTTTTTGTTTGGTACTACGGGCTTTGGGTCCACGTTTCAACCATTCCAGTTCGCGTCGTAATACTCCTGCATGTTTGTGCTGGGTGCTAACCGCCGATTCTTCACTTTCTGCTTTTTTCTCCAGGTAGTAGGCGTAGTTACCTGCGTAGGTGTACAGATCGCCCCGATCGATCTCCAAAATGCGATTGGTGACGCGATCCAAAAAGTAGCGATCGTGGGTAATCAGCAATAACGCCCCCCGATAGCGGTTCAAATAACTCTGTAACCACTCAACAGAGAGGGCATCCAGGTGGTTGGTTGGCTCATCCATTAACAGCACATCCGGCTCAGAAAGGAGGGCCGCAGCCAGGGCAATACGCTTGCGATAGCCCCCGGACAAATCGCCAATGCGGGCATCTAAATCCTGAATCCCTAACTTAGTCAGGATAATTTTGGCGTTCGTTTCTACCTCCCAGGCACCTTCAGCTTCCATCCGTTGAGAAACGCTGGATAGACGCGCCATCAGTTGTGCCGCATCCCCTTGCCCGTGAGCCAGCTTGTCAGAAAGTTCTTCATACTCTCGCACCAGCGCCATCTGTTCACCGCTATCGGCAAATACCTGCTCCAGAACAGTGCGGTTTTCGTCCAGATCAGGTTGCTGGGGCAGGTAAACAATGGTTGACCCAGAGTTGACCCAGAGTTCGCCGCTGTCGATCGACTCCAGTCCGGCAATCATTTTCAGCACGGTTGATTTGCCAGAACCGTTGGTGCCAATCAGCCCAACTTTGTCGCCCTCATCCAGACTAAAGCTGGCATCGCGCAGAATTTCCTTAATACCAAAGTCTTTTTTGAGCGATCGGAGCGTAAAGAGAGCCATGAGTTAACCGGATATCACCGTAACCCAGTCTAACGCTGTCTTCGAGTTATCAGTTTTTGATTACTGATTTCGCCTGTCTAATTTCGCTTGCCTGATTTCGCTTGCCCGAGGAAGTACCTCAACGGCAGGAGGCTGGGAGGGTAGGATAGGAGCTATTAATCCTGGCTTGTGAAGTCCGAATTGCGACTAATTGCCCATCCCGGCGATCGGCTTAGAACACTCTGAATCACAGCAATTAATTTTTCTGGGACGATCGGGGCACAGAAGTAAGCATCTGATTTAAGGCTCTCCTGGTCTGTCAAAAACACAACAGGCAGATAGCTTTTCAGCGGATTCTCCTGCTGCAATTTGCTCAGAAATTGGAGAGCCTTTGTTTCAGGTAGGTCTGCTTGAATAATCATCATGTCGGGGAGGGGCGACGTCAAAACTTCGAGCGCATCCAACCTGCCTCTAGTCGTAATCAGCTCGTATCCCAGAAATTCTAAATAATCTCGAATCAACAATAAAAAGTTTGGATCAACATTAACCATGAGCAGGCGTTTAGGGGCAGGAAACTGCTGAGAAACACCTCCCATCAAGGTTTCGCATTCAAGTTGAAAATTGGGTTGAGTTTGAACGGAGGATTTTCTTGGTTTATTTGCCATCGCGATATAATTTCCGCCGAGGGGAGTAATAGAGATTTCATTACTGAAGAAATAACTTTCCTGGGGGGCAGGATGCATCCGTGAAATTCTGGAGACTTGTAATCGGATTTTCCGTTTACGCCTGAGAAATCAGAGAGATTGCCCATAAACTACTGTTGTAAACCCTAAACTTCACAACCTGGGGGTTTAGGACTTCGCTCCCAAGCAAGGGTTCCCCCCCTTTACCCCTCTCAAAACTTTTTTTGTAATACTTTCGGCCTGGATGAACTAATGGCATCAGCGGGCAGGGAGACTGTAATCCCCTTTGCCCACCAGGGGAGATTGGTCATAATGCAACAGTAAATCGGCAGGATCGTTGTAGATAGCGATCGCCTGCGATAACTGCTCATCACTAAATCCACCACATCGAAAGGCAATGACTCCTACCCCTACTTGATTCGCAGCCTCAATGTCGTAGGGCGTATCCCCCAGCATCACGGTTTTTTCAGGGTCTAACTGGGCTTTCTTGAGTGCCGCTCTTACAATATCAGGGGCTGGTTTTGAGGATGCTGCATCGTTTGAGCTGGTTATTTCTGAAAGCAAATCTTTAACATGGGCAATCTCCAGCAAAACGTCCAATTCCTGTTGACTGGCCGAACTGGCGACAATCAGGTGAAGCCCCCTATCTCGCAACTTTTCGATCAGTTCCCGCGAACCATTAGCAGGCAGTACGTGAGGACAGTACTTGTTGAGCACCAACTCTTTGCGGCGCTCGGAAATGGATTGACCAGTCCCTTCCCCACTCTTCAGTCCCGGTAATAATTTAGGAATGATGTGATCGCCTCCCATGCCCATTAGAGGGCGCACCGTGGCAAACGGGATGTCGTACCCATAATCCGCAAATGCCTCTACCCAGGCCTGGGCGTGAGCGTCGTT
>JBAUTA010000269.1:0-7751 GCA_049581985.1 Kovacikia sp. | reverse complement strand
CACTTGCCCGTTGAGAATAACGCTAAATTCTCGTTGAAACCATTGGAACTAGCTCCCGGCGGACCATAGGTTTGCAGCAAATCGACATAGTAGCCGACGGCCTCTTTCCAGGGAGCCGTGTTGATGGTCGGATTCCACTTCATATCAAACCACCGTCCACCATAGGTATTGACCAGGGTGGAAAGGAACGCCATGTTTTCACCCCAACCAGGTTTCCCCCGCAGACAGATGCCATAGACCCCGTTTTTCGGATCGTGGATTTTGCTGGCCCACGCTTTTACCTGCGGATAGGTTGGCTGTTCGGGCACCGTCAGCCCTGCCTTGGCAAACAAATCCTGGCGGTAATACAGCATCGAGCTTTCGCCATAAAATGGTACCGCATAGAGATTGCCGTTTTCAGAAAGCCCTTCCCGAATTGGCTTTAGCAGATCACCTGTATCATAGCTGGCAGGTAAATCTAAGGGTTTTAACCAATTCCGTCTTGCCCAGATCGGCGTTTCATAGGACCCGATCGTCAATACATCAAATTGCCCACCCTGGCTCGCAACATCAGTGGTGGTCCGTTGGCGCAGCACATTTTCCTCCAGCACTACCCAGCGCAGTTGGATATCCGGATTCGCCTCCTCAAACTTGCGGGAAAGCGTCTGCATCACGACCATGTCGCCGTTGTTGACGGTTGCGATCGTCAGCCTCGTTTTTCCCGTTGCCTGGGAATGGGGTGAACATGCATAGAGTAATTGCGTTAACAAGGCTCCCACAATAAACGCAATTAATATCTTGACGAAGCGGGGAATACGCATCGCAAGGCTCCTTGAGGATTAAAAAGTCGAACAAATAGCGCTTGATTTTATGCACTTGATGTTATGCACTTAATTTTATGCGCTTGATTTTATGCGCTTGATTTTATGCTCCAACTTTGGGCAAAAGCTCAATAATAGAATCATACATATCCCATCCTCCTACCTGAGCAGCTAAGGGAAATTTGCAACATATATTTATAAGAATTGAACTAAGGATTGGAACCTATGACAGCAAACGCAACCTACAACTTTGCAGGTAAAACAATTCTGATTACAGGCGGTGCTGGAGATATTGGAAAGGCGACTGCCCAACGCTTTGCGGTGAATGGCGCAGGCATCGTGTTATTAGATTTGAACGAATCAAAAATGGCAGATGTGGCGCAGGCATTAAAAGAATATAGGGTTCCAGTCAGCGCATTTCGGTGTGATGTAACGGCGGCGGCGGACGTGGCAAAGGCATTTAAGCAGGCAATAGAGCAGAGGGGACAGATTGATTACATCTTTAACAATGCGGGCTATCAGGGGACATTTGCCAAAACGGACGAGTATCCTGAAGCCGACTTTCAGAAGGTGATTAATATCAACGTAATCGGGGTGTTTCAGGTTTTGAAAGCGGCAGCACAGCATCTACGATCGATGGGGGGAGGGGCGATCGTCAACATGGCAAGCTATGCGGGAGTTATGGGGCCGCCTAACATGCTGGCCTATGCCGCATCCAAGTTTGCAGTCATTGGGATGACAGAGACAGCAGCAAAGGATCTGGCTGCCGCCGGAATTCGAGTTAATTCGCTGTCTCCATCGCTGATTGGTCCAGGTGTCATGTGGACTCGCCAAACCGAATTGCAGGCAGC
The DNA here is from genome assembly GCA_049581985.1 of Kovacikia sp. Lineage (GTDB taxonomy): Bacteria > Cyanobacteriota > Cyanobacteriia > Leptolyngbyales > Leptolyngbyaceae > Kovacikia. Next base: position 6,100 of record JBAUTA010000269.1, on the reverse strand, counting down.
GGTTGGTTCCCAATATTTTGATCGCGATCCCAAGGCGGTTGAGCAACAGATGATTCACTCGGTTCCCCTGCGTCGTTTGGGAAGTCTGGAAGAAGTCGCCAACGGAGTTGCATTCCTGATGAGCGACGAGGCAAGTTACATTACCGGATTTAATTTAGAAATAACAGGGGGACAGTAGGGGAAATGATTCCACTTTGCCGATAAAAACATGAGCAAAAACTTTACGATAGTGCATATGCCCAGTTTTTGGGATCAGTCCTTTGGTAGATCTTTGCTTCCTGAAGGTGAATATGGGAGAACCAATTTCTGAACGGCGCGATCGCAAGCTAGATTTAGCTGCCCATGCAGCCTGGCTCTACTACATTGCTGGCAACACCCAGGAAGAGATTGCGGTTAAACTGAATGTCTCCCGGCAGGCAGCCCAGCGTTTGATTGCGTTGGCAGTGAGTGAAAAGCTGATTAAGTTTCGGCTGGATCATCCCTTAAGTGAATGTATCGCGCTGGCTGAATCTCTTCGCACCCGGTTTGGTCTATGGCTGTGTGAGGTAGTTCCCAGCGACACAGGCAGTACGGATCCGCTCAAGGGGATTGGAGTCTGCGCGGCCTCCCATTTGGAAACCTATCTGTTTGCCAAAACACCAACCATCCTGGCGTTCTCGTCAGGGCGGACCTTACGTGCCATGGTGGAGCAGATCCCATCGATGGATCAACCGCAGCATAAGATTGTTTCTATCATTGGTAATATGTCCCATTACGGGCGGGCAGGGCGCTATGAAGTGGTCATGCATCTGTCCGATCGGGTCGGTTCCCAAGCCTATCCCCTTCCGACTCCAGTGGTGGCAACTAGCGTGGAAGAGCGGCAACTGTTACAAACGCAGCGATCGTTCATTGCCGTCAAAACGCTGGCAGAGCAAGCCAAAGTCACCTTTGTTGGCGTGAGTCAAATTGCCTGGAATGCTCCCCTTCATCAAGACGGCTTCATCAACGACGAGCAGGTAACGGAGTTAATTGAACTGGGGGCAGTGGGGGAAATCGGCGGTTGGGCGTTTGACCCGCAGGGCGTGTTACTGCCAGTTGGAACCAATACCCGCGTTGCTAGTGTTTCACTAGAACAACCTGCCAGCCGCCTGATGATTGGCGTAGCAGGTGGTGCAAAAAAAACAGAAGCCATCCTGGCAGCTTTACGAGGCAACCTGATCAATGGCCTAATTACCGACAAAGCCGTTGCCCAAGCAATTCTCTCCAAACTTTAGTTGCGTGCCACTCCTGGTATCACTACTTATCGCTATCGCTAGACTGATTCGAATAGAGGACTAAAGGGGGATGGGAGTGTTGCCCCAGCCAGAGGTGCCAACTGTCGTATTGGGATTTTCTTTTTAATTGGTCTTAGCGAACAGCCTTCAGTGTTTCGTAGAGTCGCTTGTACCGTTTGAATGCAGCCTCGTATACCGGGTTTGTTTGGGGTTGCACAGCACGATTCACCTGGGGCAAGATCTGGAAAGCTGCTTCTAAATTAGGATAAGCACCCACGCCTACCATAGCCAGAATTGCGGCTCCGTAGGCGGCTCCTTCTTCTGCTTCGGGGGCGATCAGTTTTGTTACTAAAACCTCTGCCAGAATTTGCAGCCAGAGGGGCGATCGTGCCCCCCCACCGGTCGCCAGCAGTTGGTTAACGGGGGTCATTTGATTAATTACCTCCAATGCCGCCCGCAGGCTAAATGCCACCCCTTCTAAGACTGCCCGGGTAATATCGGCCTGGGTATGGGCTAACGATAAATTGACCCACGCACCGCGAGCATCGGGATCAAGGTACGGGCTCCGTTCGCCAGCTAAGTGGGGCAGAAACAAAACGCCCTCCGCTCCAAGAGGGGAGGAAGCAGCCAGATCGATCAAGTCATTAAAACTAACCTGAGACGCCAAAGTGTCTCGATACCAACGCAAAGCGCCCCCCGCCGCCAGTGTCACGCCCAAGAGATGATAGCCCCCATCGACATGACAAAATAAATGTACCCGACCTGCTGGATCAGGAATGGGACGATCACAGGGGGCAAAGATCACCCCCGATGTGCCGATACTTAGACTACCCCGATGCAGATCCCTGGCTGAAATCCCCAGGCCAATCGCCGCGGCGGCATTGTCGCCACCCCCTGCAATGATCGGCAATCCAGCAGGAAGACCGACACGGGAAGCGATGGTTGGTTGCAAGCGTCCGGCGATCGCCGTCGATGCAATCACCTCAGGAAACAAACCTGGGTTGATATCGAGGGCATTCAGAAGATCACTATCCCACTGCCGACTAACCAGGTTAAGACAACCGATGCCCGATGCGTCAGACGGTTCTGTGACTTGCGCGCCAGTCAATACATACCCTAAATAATCTTTGGGCAATAGGATCTTTTGCACCTGGACATAGGCCTGCGGCTCTTGACTTCGCATCCATACCAGCTTTGGAAGCTGAAACCCTGTAATGGCAGGATTCCCAGTTCGTTGAATGAGTTCCTGGCAGGGAATTCTAGATTCAATGGCAGTAACTGCTTTTCCCGTGCGCTGATCATTCCACAGAATTGCGGGTCGAATGACGCGGCCCTCGGCGTCAAGCGGCACCATGCCATGCATTTGTCCGGACAAACCGAGGCCGATCGGCTGATATTGACCTATCTGTTGAGCAACATTAGCAAGGGCTTCCAGACTGGCTTCCACCCAATCCGATGGATTTTGCTCAGTCCAACCCGGTTGGGGGGTTAATAGCGGATAGCTGCTGGTGGCTTGAGCGATTAATTGCCCTTGCAGGTCAACGACGATCGCCCGTACCCCCCCCGTACCCAAATCTAAACCAATGACAACGTCAGTCACTTTGCCCTCTCGAATGCAGTTCTGCTTAGCACCATTCGTTATGACCACGATAGACAAAGACACGATCCCCTCCTAATGACGGCGTAAACCCACACCCCATCCTCGATTTGTCAGGGAACCCCACTTAAGTCACCCTTTTATCAGGTGCAATCCAGAGGGTGCATCCCAATTCTGCAGATGTCATTCTGAACGCTGCAATCGCGGAGTGAAGCATCTCGATTTATGGGATGAGACGGAGATCCTTCATTACACCCTGTTTCATTCAGGATGACAAAATTGGGAGGCACTTAATCCAGAAGGGCAAACCCAGGGCTGCAAGCTTGGAGAAATCGCCCCGAGAACTGGGAGTAAACCTCAACGTGCGCAACAATACTTTACTGTTCTTAATATTTTGCAATAACTTAGAATATTTTGTGATAACCTAGAAAATGAAGATTAAGGTTTGCTTCTGACAAGCCTGTTCTGTCTCGGTTCAAATTCAATTTCACAAGGTAGGTCTGTGTTATGCCGTTTACCATCGATTCTGCTCGTGGAATTTTCCCCGACACTCTATCTGCGGATGTAGTGCCCGCTACGATCGCTCGTTTCACTCAATTGAGCGCTGAAGATCAGCTTGCATTGATTTGGTTTGCCTACCTTGAAATGGGTACAACAATTACTGTGGCAGCCCCTGGAGCCGCTAATATGCAGTTTGCTGAGGCAACCATGAATCAAATCCAGAAAATGTCCTTCCAGGAGCAAGCGCAGGTGATGTGTGATCTGGCAAATCGTGCGGATACGCCCATTGGTCGAACCTACGCCACCTGGTCTGCCAACATCAAGCTAGGGTTCTGGTATCAGCTTGGACAATGGATGGAACAGGGAATTGTTGCTCCGATTCCAGAGGGCTATCAGCTTTCTGCCAATGCCTCAGCTATCCTCCAGGCAATCAGACTGTTAGATCCCGGTCAGCAAATCACCGTTTTACGGAATGCTGTGGTTGACATGGGTTTTGATGCCAGCAAATTGGGCAGTTACAAAAGAATTGCTGAACCTGTTGTGGTGCCGAAAGATCTGGCAAAGCGGACTCAGGTCACGATCGAAGGAGTCGATAATCCGACCATCCTGAGTTACATGAATAATCTGAACGCAAACGACTTTGATACCCTGATTGACTTATTTGCTCCTGATGGGGCTTTGCAACCTCCTTTTCAAAAGCCAATCGTGGGTAAAGAAGCCATTCTGCGATTTTTTAGAGAAGACTGTCAAAATCTTAAATTGAACCCAGAGCGGGGAGTCATTGAGCCTGCTGATGAGGGCTACACCCAGATCAAAATTACTGGTAAAGTGCAAACCCCCTGGTTTGGTGCTGGTGTTGGAATGAATATGGCTTGGAGATTTTTGCTTACTCCTGACAACAAAATTTTCTTTGTTGCAATTGATCTGCTGGCCTCTCCCAAGGAACTATTAAAGCTGGCTCGCTAAATTACAGCGGTTGCTGATTGGATAAGCTACACGATGTGGCAGCTTGAGAAGCTACTGTTTAGTCTTTCCCTGTGGCTTACTGACCTGAAAATCGCTGTAAGGTGATGAGTATAGGTGTGGGACTTTCTCCCTATGTCAAGGCATTGCCTCTTTACTACCCGTAATTTCAGTGTCCGCATTTTAACTAGCTGGTCTAAAGTGCTTAGGAACAGAGGCAGTTGTGAAAGCCTTTTCCTGACGGGAAAGGCTTTCACAATTCAAATAGGATCGCGATAGGCGCTCTTACTGAGAGGGCCTATTTATTTTGAAGGGTTTCCGCAGGAGAACCTCGAACCAGGGGTAAGGACCCTCCACCCGCTGAAAGATGAGCTTACCCTATAGAATTATGAGAAAAAACTTATTATACTGTTACAAATGGACGGTCTTCGAAGGGACGATCGCGCCTGAATTAATGAGTTTATAAATTTTGGCTTTAATGATGCAAGGAATTGATAGTAAGTGGTCGAAGGCAGAAAAGCAGGTAGCCCAGGTGGCGTTCAATCTAGCGCATGAGCGAGAAGTGAATGCCTTAATAGAAGACTTTCGTAAAAAAGCAAGCGAGATCGGAGCAGTGGATGAACTGTGGGACTTACATGATTTTCTGAGTGCCCAGAGACATGGCATTGACGGCAAATACGATTACCGATATTCAGTTCTGATCTTTGTCTTCGCCAGATTAGTCAAAGAAGGCTGGCTCCACCTCGATGAATTAAACGGATTAGAGAAGGATAAACTTACCAAAATAGCGGTGCTCGCACGCATGTAGCTGCGGTATGTCCACTGGGTTGCAGCCTATCGCAGGCCTAAATCAATTGTGAGTTTGAGCCTGCGGGCAAAACCCCTGGCGATGACCGCGGGCATACCGGCCAAATGCTAAGCCCCTACAGTTGATTGGGATAGTTTTAATTGGGGATAGTTTGTTCCCTTTCTAGTCCCTAACGATGGTAGTTGCCGATCTCAAGTCGTCAATGCGATCGGTTTTTTTGAGTTGCCAACGTGTTTCGCTCCCAAAAGACTCCATCCGTGTAGCCTTGAATTTCCTGAACCAGGTCTGCAATTTCTAATCGCCTTTCGGCTAACAGGCAATACTCCTCATCGAGTTCAATCCCCAGGCAGCGTCTGCCTAATTTTTTCGCAACAACCGCAGAAGTACCACTTCCTAAAAAGGGATCAAACACCATCTCACCCACTTCCGTACTAGCAAGAATGAGCTTGGCAATTAATTTTTCACTTTTCTGGGTTGGATGGTTTGTATTTTCTGGCATGGACCAAAAGGGGACGGTGATATCGGTCCAGAGATTAGAAGGAAAGGTATCTCTAAAGTTTCCGTTGTGGGTTTGATGCCAATCTTTCGGGGTACCATCCGCTGAACGGTAAGGGGCGACAACCCGCCGTCGGAGTTTGACCGCATCTACATTGAACGTGTAGCGATCGGAAACCGTACAGAACCAGATATCTTCGTTAGCATTTTTCCAATTTGAACGCGCCCCCCGTCCTTTTTCCCGTTCCCAGGTAATGCGATTGCGAATGATGAAGTGGGTAGAGGCAACCGCAAAGATGGAGGGCGATGAAAACCAGTCACCACAGATATAGATAGAGGCGGAGGGTTTGAGCAACGGACTGAGAACAGAAACAATTTGATCCAACCAGGTTGTGTAGTTTTCCACGGTTTGGCGGAAAAATTTTTGACCGTTGAAGGACTTATTCAGGTTGTACGGAGGATCAAGAATTAGCAGGTCTACAA
>JBAUTA010000268.1:0-2495 GCA_049581985.1 Kovacikia sp. | reverse complement strand
CCCCCCCACTCTGCAGGACTATGCAGCCCTTAAACTGCTTAATAACTACTTGGGTAACGGCCTCTCTAGCCGTCTATTTGTCGAGCTGCGGGAAAAGCGAGGACTGGCGTATGAGGTATCAGCCTTCTACCCTACACGGCTGGATCCAGCCCAGTTTGTGGTGTATATGGGCACTGCCCCAGAAAATACCGCGATCGCCCTGAAAGGCTTGCAGGTGGAGGTCGATCGCCTGCGGACCAATGCGCTCATACCGGAGGAACTGCAATCAGCAAAAAATAAAATACTCGGTCAATATGCGTTAGGCAAACAAACAAATTCTCAAATTGCTCAAATCTTTGGTTGGTACGAAACCCTTGGTTTAGGTATAGAATTTGATGTGCGCTTTCAGGAACAGATCGCAGCGGTTACGCTAGAAGCGGCTCAGGAATCGGCCCTAAAATACCTGACCGAGCCCTATGTATCCCTGGTTGGGCCTGAGACGGCACTGAAGGAGATCGTAAACCTCTGCTGAAAAATACGGGACTATCCGTATGTACCCCCTCTATAAAGCTAGAAAAAATACCGAGTACTTCAAGGTTCGAAAGCGATAGGCTGTAGTACTACACGAGAGTTCTACTCCTGGTACCGCTTGAAGAGGTGTCACACCTATGCTTGAAGAATCAATCTATACACGGCAACAATCAAATCAGGGCGCAGTAGTATCACGATTTCGGTCAAGCAACCCTAAGGGTGAGGCACGAATGATGCATAACAGGTCTGAGTCCTCTATGAACCAACCGCTGAATGATAGCGTTGAAGCAAATCATCCAGGATCTGAACCTATACGTGAAACTGTTTTCCCCTCTGCTGCCGATGGAGTGCGGGATGAAAGTTCTGGACAGGTGACCCTATCTCCTGAGAAGGCAGATCCGGAAGACCCTCAAATCCAGGCTGACTATCTCCTGAATCAGGGGTGGAGGCACCTCCAGGCAGAGCAATTTGACCTGGCGTTAAAATCGCTCCAGCAGGCTCAGGGCCTCTATAAAGAGATTGAGGATGACTATGGGCAGGAACGATCGCTCAGCAGTCTGGGAACGACTTACTACAATTTGCGGCATTATCTCAAAGCCGTAGAATACTCTCAGCAGGCTCTGACCATCGCCCAAAAACGCCAGGATCGCAGCAGTAGCGTCAAAATCTTGGGCATTCTAGGGAATGCTTACCGCCATTTGAAGGATCAGGCAAAGGCGATCGAGTGTCAGCAACAGAGCCTGGCCATCGCTCAGGAAATTGCCGACGCGCGCGGCGAGATGGCAGCTCTCAACAATCTTGGTCTTGCCCACAAGGCCCTGGGCGACCCCGAAACTGCCATTCGCTATGAAGAACAGGGATTGGCGATCGCCGATAAGCTAGGAGACGATCAGGTTAAGGAGCAAATTCTTAAGAACCTGGGGAATGCTTGCTACGCCCTGGGAGATTACACCAGAGCAATCGTTTATTACCAGCAACGCTTAGACTTGACCCAGCAAGCTAACAACCCCCGCACCCAGGGGCAGATTTTGAGGAGTTTGGGAAATGCCTGCTATGCCTTGGGAGATTACCAACAGGCAATTGAATACAATCAAAAGTGGTTAGCTTTGTCCCGCGAACTCCAGGATAGCCGCAGTGAAGAACAAGCCCTTGGTAGCATGGGGTTTGCTTACGATGCGATGGGAAACTATCTGGGGGCGATCGACTGCTACGAACAACGCCTGGTTCTCGCTCGCTCAATGGAAGACCCACGCCTAGAGGAACAGGTTTTAGGTAATCTTAAAGTCGCCTACTATGCACTGGGAGACTTTACCAAAGCCTCCGAGTACGCTGAGCAACGGGAAGCATTTCTGCATTTGAACTGATTCTGGTGAGAATTGAGGACAGAATCAGCCGATTCAGGGTTGCCTAGGGGCTGTCAAGCACCCATTTCCCTGATTAACCAGGTGAACGTTGCCAAAGCATTGGGATAAGGGCATGCATCCAACGGTGACGGATCGCCCATCCATTTTGCCAGTAGCCCTACGTCAGGGTGCGAGGCCAGGGAATTCAAGGGGAACAGGCGGCAGACTGCCCGCGTGGGAGTAGAACCTACAACTCTGTACAACCCATTCCCATTGAGAACTTCAATAACAGGCGCGTTCTTTCGGGTAGGCATGGTTTCAATCCCAGGAGTGAGGGATTGAGTCAGGCGGAGAACGTCCCAGATGTAAGGGGCAGTTGTTCGCGTAGCGTTCCCGACGGGTAAGTGCAGCTATAGAAACGAAACCTGCCTCCGCAGGTTGAACTAGGGTTGCCAACCCTGAATTTTGCAACCCTAGCAGCCTGTCGGAGTAATCGAAGTTCTCGTTGCTAGGCTTTGCCTAGTAACGTAAAACTGGAGGCTCTGCCTCCATCTGACTAGAGGCAGAGCCTCCAGACGGGCATTCCCAGGATCCTCCTGGGACCGAGGAATTGAAGACAACTGATCCCTGGTACAACAAAAA
>JBAUTA010000267.1:0-4262 GCA_049581985.1 Kovacikia sp. | reverse complement strand
GTTTATTTTGAGTACTTACTATTTACTTGCTTACTTTTTAAGGTGATTAGCGAAACTAATTTAAAGCTTGGTAAGAGATTTGGCTTTAAAATCACTCGGTATTGACTGGTAGAAAAATGGTAGAAATAAGTCAGGTAGAACCTTGAAAAGCTTATGGGATAGGAGTTACGCACCGCACTCAAAATGCGGCGCTGAAAAGCTTGCGAGTTCGAGTCTCGCTCCGCCCATATTTTTAGAGCACAGCCCTAGGTGGGAAAGTCCTATTCTGAAACTATAGGGGCTTGGCATTCGGCAGCAATACCTGCGGTGATCACCAGGATTTTGCCCCTGCATCCCATTTCTATCTACCGCATTTGCTTTCTATTGGCACAAGTCCTCAATCCTCATTGCTGCTTTGAGAAGACTGGAGGGTACGATCGCATTCTAGTCTCTCCGCTGGCAAAAACCGTTGTGTCTGGACCAGATATACCCAGCTAATTCCCTCCGGGTCGCGGGTTCTAGACCACTCTGTTAAAACAGGTAATCGCTTCTTACGCCTGATTGCATCCGCAGACACACCCAACCGTCTTGCTAACTGGGCCTGCGTTAGTGGCTCGCTAAAGGTAGTGGTCTGCTTAGCCAATCCAGTTTCTTGAAGGGATTGGGTCTGCCCAATCCCCTGAGAGGGGGACGATCGCAAAGTGCGGAAAACGTAGAACGTATCGCCCTGTTCAGTTACTTCAAAGTAGGCAGAAAACTCCTTAGCCCTGGCATCCAAAAATTCCCGTGCCGCGATCGCTGGCAGCTTAGCCGACATCGAAAAGTCGAGAATCGTAATCCTGCCTTGATGCTCTTGAATAAGCTGGTAGAAAACGGCGTTCAGATTATCCTGCTGGTTCTTCTGGGTCGTGCGAAACCATCGCCATAGCCACCAACCAACCAGAACGGGCACCACAACCCGCAGCGACGGTAGCAACATACGAAGCACACTAAAAGCAAGGACAGCCGTACAAAGCGCACTAACAGTGTAGGCAAGATAGTGAGCGGAACTGCGATCGCCGATTTTATCTGGTCTAGCCATACGTCCTGCTTTAGCTTTCATCAAGGTCAACCAGAAGGATTGTACTCGCTCTCAAAGTAAGCTATTATTTTAATACATGCGTACCATTTTTGTTATAACTTTCTTTTGAGGATATTCCTATGCCTGCCCAAGTTCAGTTCTGTGTTGTAGAAACCGACGGCTCGCGTGTTGGCAAACTTAGCATTCCAAATCGCAAATCGGCGGACTGGATCAACTTTCTGGTATCCCCCCGCCAACAGGTCCGGATCGTCTTTGCGGAGGAACGTCGGGGCGGCATCAATCTTTATTTTCAAGCAGACGAAAGACTCTATACCTACCTTCAAAACCGCCTGAATAATCCCACAGAAGAATCCGCAGGGGCAACTAATCAGCCCCATCCCCTGCAAGAGGCGATCGCAAATTAATAGAGAGTTATACGCATTTAAAAATCGTAAGGGCTCAGCATTCGGAAAAAACCTTGGTGATGACCAAACGCATCGCTGCCAAATGTCAGGCCCCTACAGGTATTGGGTTGATGGTGTTCTCAGGCTTTTCCTAGGGGCATTCTGCTCCAACGCACTGACGCTGACAGAGGACCAAACCAAACCATGCCTGTGGGTCAGTCCAAATATGCAATGGATGCAGCGCATGGGATTCCAGCGTTGTTGTCAGGGTCGGCAGGTGAAATTTGCGGGAGATTTCGGTTTGAATGGTTTCTCCAGCTTCCAGAGTTACCTCCAGGTCAAGGGTTTTCAAGAGCGCTGTTTGAGTCCGGAGGCTGCGGAGATGCATCTCGATCTGGTTTTGGACAGGATTATAGAACGCCCAATGGGAAAATTGGTTCGGGTTAAAATTACCCTGAAATCGCTCGTTCAGGTGATCCAGGATATTCAGATTAAAGGCAGCGGTGACTCCCTCCGCGTCGTTGTAGGCCGCCTCAATAACACTGGCCTCCTTTTGTAAATCAACCCCCAGCAGAAAAAACTCTCCCGGCTTTAGAGCTTGTTGAATCCGGGTCAGAAAGCGATCGCAGTCCTGCCCACTCAAATTCCCAATCGTACTGCCCAAAAAGATGACCATCCGGTTTTCCAGTTCTGCTGGAGGAAGCTGAGCTAGAGCCTGTTCGTAGGTTCCTGCCAGGCCGCAGAGCTTGAGTTTGGGATACTGGAGCAGCAACTCCAAGGCAGTCGTTCTAAGAATTCCAGCGCTAACATCAATCGGGCAATATTGCAGTTGGGAGTGAAGTTTGCCATAGGCCTCTAGCAATAACCGGGTTTTACGAGAGCTGCCACTTCCCAGTTCTACAAGTTCGCAGGATCCCGTTAGCTGAGCAATTTCCAGAGCACAGTTCTCTAGAATTGACTGTTCTGTGCGCGTCGGATAATACTCTGGCAAATCGGTAATTTGTTCAAATAGGGCAGAGCCGCGATCGTCATAAAAGTAGCGACAGGGAAGGGTCTTGGGCGTTTGCTTGAGCCCGTGCATCACATCCCAACCTTCATTGATCATTGCCTCAGTCGAATTCAACGTGATCCAACGCAGGCGGGTGCTTTCTTGCTGTCCAATTTTCACTTGACCGATCTCCTTGTTATCGCGTGCGGTTATATAACGGGATCTATCCCGACCTTAGACTAACGTTCAGGCTAACAGGATGTGTCTACCCTCAGAGGTCAATCTTTCTTGAAGGAGGAAAACCTGAGGCAGGCGTCGGGGAATTCCCCATTTCCCAGGGGGGCTACTACGGTTCATTAACCTTTGTCCAACTGAGTTTCACCTGAGAATCCCCTGAAGCAGAATGAATCCAAGCTAAAAATTACCTATTCTTGTTATCTAGGAGGCTTGCAAACTGCACCATCCCGCCTCACACTAGAATGGGAACGCAGACTGGCGGAGGGCGATGTTGTGAAAAAAGTATTAGCAATTATTCTAGGCGGTGGCGCAGGAACCCGCCTTTATCCATTAACCAAGCAACGCGCCAAACCTGCTGTGCCGATCGCCGGCAAGTATCGCTTGATTGATATTCCAGTGAGTAACTGTGTCAACTCAGAGATCTACAAAATTTATGTCTTGACCCAGTTCAACTCTGCCTCATTAAATCGGCACATATCCCGTGCTTACAGCTTCAGCGGTTTTAGCGAAGGGTTTGTAGAAGTGTTGGCGGCACAACAAACTCCCGAAAATCCGAATTGGTTTCAAGGGACAGCAGATGCAGTCCGTCAATATCTCTGGTTATTTCAAGAATGGGATGTGGACGAGTACCTGATCCTATCGGGAGACCATCTTTACCGGATGGACTATGGCGAGTTTGTTCGCCGTCACCGGGAAACCAATGCAGACATCACGATTTCCGTCGTGCCGATGGATAACCGTCGCGCATCAGACTTTGGCTTGATGAAAATTGATTCCTCCGGTCGCGTGGTCAAATTTAGCGAAAAGCCGAAAGGGGATGCTCTGACTGACATGCAGGTGGATACAACCGTCCTCGGTTTGGACGCCGAAGCGGCGAAGCAATCCCCCTACATTGCTTCAATGGGAATTTATGTTTTCAAAAAAGAGGTGATGAGTAAGCTGCTGCGGCAGGCTCCGGAGCAAACGGACTTTGGCAAGGAAATTATTCCATCCTCTGCGCAGGAATACAACGTCCAGGCTTTTCTATTCAACGGCTATTGGGAAGATATTGGAACCATTGAAGCCTTCTATGAAGCTAATCTGGCTCTGACGCAGCAGCCCCAACCACCGTTTAGCTTCTATGACGAAAAGTCTCCAATTTACACCCGGACCCGGTTTTTGCCTCCCAGCAAGCTGCTGGATTGTCATATTCGGGAGTCGATTATTAGTGAAGGCTCTATCCTCAAGAGTTGCGCTGTAACCCATTCAGTGTTAGGGGTACGATCGCGCGTTGAGTCTGGTTGCACGATCGACGACACTCTGATTATGGGAGCCGACTATTACCAACCCTTTACCGAGCGAAAATCAGATCCTGAGCGGAACCCCGATAAAACTCCCCCCTTAGGAATTGGGGCCGATACGATCGTCCGTCGCGCCATTATCGACAAAAACGCCCGGATCGGCTGCAATGTAAAAATCATCAATAAAGATCGGATTGAAGAGGCCGAGCGGGAAAATTTAGGTTTCTACATCCGTAGCGGGATTGTCGTCGTGCTGAAAAATGCAGTGATTCCAGACGGGACCGTCATTTAAGTAGCTGGGCGCAATTAAATAA
>JBAUTA010000266.1:0-1778 GCA_049581985.1 Kovacikia sp. | reverse complement strand
AAGCTTCGGCGCATTTGTTCCCAAAGGGGTCACCCTGGAGCTGGAAGGCGATGCCAATGACTATCTGGGCAAGGGACTCAGTGGCGGCAAGATTATCCTCTATCCACCTGCTGTTTCCACCTTTGTGGCGGAGGAAAACATCATTGCCGGAAACGTCGCCTTCTACGGGGCAACGGGAGGTGAGGCCTACATTCGCGGCATGGTGGGTGAGCGTTTCTGTGTCCGCAACTCTGGGGTGAATACCGTTGTGGAAGCAGTTGGCGATCACGGCTGTGAATATATGACGGGCGGTAAAGTGGTAGTTCTCGGTTCCACTGGACGCAATTTCGCCGCTGGCATGAGCGGTGGGGTCGCCTATATTCTGGATCAGGCAGGCGACTTTGCCACCCGCTGCAACACCTCCATGGTGGGACTCGAAGCCGTAGAAGACCCGGAGGAAATTGAGGAACTGCGGCAGTTGATCCAGCGCCATGCGGACTATACCCAGAGCCAAAAAGCGCTGACGGTTCTCGCCAACTGGAAGGAGATGCTACCGAAGTTCGTTAAGGTCATGCCGAGGGACTACAAGCGCGTATTACAGGCGCTGAAGCAGGCGCTGGAAGACGGATTGAGTGGCGACGAGGCCCTCACCGCCGCCTTTGAAGCCAATGCCAAAGACGTTGCCCGGATTGGGGGCAGCTAATTTTCCCCTACCGTTTTCTCGTTGGCTTTGCGAATAATGTAAGGCATGGGTAACCTCTCCTCTGCTCCAGCAGCACGTTCCAGGGTGATGACCACATCCACATCATCAAACATCACCAACCGCCGTTTGCCCTGGCGGAGAGCCTGAACATACTTGTGTTCGCTCACGGCCTGGGCAATGCATTTGATGATCCAACTGGTAAAGCTCATCCGTTGTCCAGCCGTCGCTTTTTGGCGGTGGATGGCTGCTCGTGCTGCGGTGACATCAATCTCCAACACAATGGGGATGTGATGCCGTTGGCGACCCCAGGCCAATGTGTCGATGGTGGGGATGCGAAACCGAGGAAAATCGGCTTCTTTAAAGCTGCCAATCAGATCGGGTGGTTCCATCGCTGCCTCCATCAAGGAATTCGCATGGGCCTACGGCCTCAAGTCAATTTGGACTAAGGGTTAACTGCATTGAAAGAGTCTGCGGGCGACCAAGGGCAGCCAGATCACCAAGGATGCAAGCGACAGGAGCGAGAGAACCATGCCGATCGCTCCCGCTGAAGGCGGCACAAACATCAGCACACTGGTCAGGATACCCACATAGGCGATCGCCTTACTGAACATCTGGCTGCGTAGCATAACAATCGAAGCAATCAGCAGGGCAATGGCTCTGAGAATATAACTCACATCGAACGCTGTACCTTGCCAGATTACCAGCATTGTCTGCCCTGCTGACATGAATGTAGACCTCTCGAATGTTGTGGTCGCAATTGCGTATTGATGGCTCAAGGACAGCATCTCAAAGGCTGCTGTCGATGCAAAGTAGGTGGCGATCGCAATAAGCTGAAGCGTCAGGGCGATCGCCAGTACGAGATTTAATCCCTACTCAAGCTCTTCTTCATATTCACCAGTAGGACTTAAAGATGAGGAACTTGTGAGGACTATCGCGATTGCTAGGGTGGGTAGAACCGTTTTCAGACCGTTGTTAGATCTAGCGGTTGCTAGCCCGATAGCGTCTCAGTCGCGGCTGAATCAATCAGATCTGCCCTAAGAGGGTGTCTTAAAAGCTAGGGGTTGTAATGTTAAGTACTCAGCGATCCCTCCTAGCC
>JBAUTA010000265.1:0-9904 GCA_049581985.1 Kovacikia sp. | reverse complement strand
GTTCTCTTCTGGCACGGAAATTTCTAACTGAAGCCGATCGGGATTTTCGATTTTTAGTAAGGCTGTCCCATTCATGGAGTAGGGGTTCGTCGTTTCCCCCAAAGACGCCAGCTTTTCAGTCACAATGCCATCAAAGGGAGCAATTACAGTGCCGTAGCTCTCATTCGTAGCAGCAGCAGTAACTCCAGATTTGGCTTGATTGACCGCCGCTTGGGCCTGAGCGATCGCCGCCTGTGACTGTTGAATGCCTGCCGTTGCCTGGGTAACCTGTTCTCTTGCCTGCTCAAGGGCTGTATTGGCATCATCCAGGTTCGCTTGAGAGACGGCACCCTCCGTTTGCAGTTGGGCAGACCGGGTTTGGTTCAGTTGGGCCTGGCGGAGTGCTGCCTGAGCTGCCAACTTTTGGGATCTTAACTGGCTTAAAGCTGCCTGGGAACGGGCCAGTTCTGCTTGGGCCTGGGCCACGCCTGCCTGAGCCTGATTGGTTTGAGCAGCGATGTCCTGCACATCGATGCGGGCAAGGACATCACCTTTACGGAAGCGATCGCCCGCCTCCAGGGGAAAGTATATGATGCGTCCGCTGACCCGCGTTGACAGGGTTGCCCGGTCAACCGGATGGATCGTACCGGAAAGTTCCAGGGTCTTAGCCAGCGCTTGAGCCCGAATGTTCAGGGTTTCAACGGCGATCACAGGCGCAGATACCGCCTCTGGAGATTGGGTCGAGCGGTTCAGTTGCAGAATGCCCCAGGTTCCTCCTGCCAGCAGCAAAGCGCCTCCCAGTAAAAGTCCCCATCCCTTCTGAGAAAGTCGTGGCAAATAAGACCGTTTTTGCTCAACGGTTTCATCGAGCGTCTTTTTCAGTGCTTCATCTGAGGTGCTGTGAGTCATGGTAGTTCTCCTTTACGGGCGATTGCCGCGCTGTACGGGATAGCCTGCGTCTTGCCAGGCTAGCAACCCACCTTGCAAGTTGTAGACCTGACGATAACCTTGAGACACTAACCATTGCGCCGCGATCGCGCTGCGATGACCGGAGAGGCAGGTAAGGGCAATCTCCTGATCTCTGGGAATGTTTTTCAGAATCTGGGAACGGCTGAAGGGTTGCGCCCCCGGAATATGTCCCATCCAGTATTCCAGCCGCCCCCGGATATCAATGATCCGTAGTTGATTCTGGCGTGACTGTAGTTGGGCAGGAGTCAGTAAGACTGGATTTAACGCTTCTCGGTATGTTCGCTTCGATGTTGGTTTCATGAATGATTTCCTTGTAGGGCAGCTATTGGGTGGGGAGAAAGGAAGAGGGGGAGGCAAGGAGATCGTCACACTCGCCTGCTCTTCCGCTATATCGTCATCTCTACTCGTGACTGGCAACGGTTTGCCACTCTTCAATTAGCAGCGGTGAAACTGATAGGCTCACCGCTTCACCCTTGAGGGTTGGCAGGGTCAACTTCAGCGGGATTCCTACCGGTAATTGCGGGAGCAAAGGTTGAAGATCGTACTGCCCGACATTGGGTTCAGGGCTGGCTGCGGCGCTAAAGATTTGGCTGGAAGCATCCGCTGCGGTTAGGGTTTTGCCCAAGGAATTGGTTAAGGTCAGCGGTTGGGAGCGATCGATGCCAACCACACCGGGAAAGCCCACCAGTCTTAGCTCAAAGCTGGTTTGCCCATTGGCACGAATGCGCTTGAAGGCGATCGCCTGCCAACTACTCCCATGCTGATCTTTGAGGGTTTGGCGAGACTGGTAAACGACCTGTCCGGGTGCTTCTTCCAGTTGCCGGATGGCGGCGGCGGCACTGGGAGGATTCAGCATTCCCAATCCCAGAAGAAGACCCAGCACGACTGCTCCTAGTAAAAGCAACCAGGAAAAGACTTTTCGGATACGACATCCCATGATGATTCCTCTCTAAGGTCAATCATTTCTTCAACGAATCGTGTGGCTGCTGTCGGTGAGTACAAAGTGCCAATAACTCGGTATCAATTACCCGGTAATAGCGCCAAACCCCTTCCCGACGACAGGCCACGACTCCGGCATCCTTCATCAACCGTAGGTGTTTCGAGACATTGCCCTGCAGTAATCCGGTGCGATCGCAAATTTCTTGCACACTCCGCTCTTGTTTGCACAAAGCGGCTAAAATTTGCAGTCGAGCGGGTTCGGCCAGGATCTTGAATCGGCTTGCGAGTAACTCTAGTTCACCAGAACTCAGAATCATTTCCATCGGTTATTCTCCCTAGGGGTGATGGGAGGATAGGAGAGCGAGAGAGATGCAGAATGAGAAAACTCTTCGCCCTCCTCTTACCTCAAACAGTTGGGGTCAAAGGGCGGCTTGCATCAACGGGCAATGGCTCCACCAGCGGCAGACCGATCGCCCGAAAGCCCCAGCGCTCAAACCAGGGAATCGTCCAGCCCAGGCGCATTTTCATCAGAAAATATTTCTCAAAGCCAGCCTTCATCCAAGACACCCAAAGGCCGTGGTAGGTTAAGGCCCGGTGCCGATTCCCTGACTCATCTGGCAGCAGCGGATCGGCTAAAAAGAGCGCCCCAGTATTACCAAAATCTGCGAAGCAAATCGCCTGGAGGGTTGGTTGGTGCTGAGGACCAGACGTGACCTTTAACTCCAGGGCAATATTATGGGCAACCGCCAGCGCCATTTCTTCAGACATCAATCCCACCTTGGGAGCGCCAGTAGGAATCGGGGTTTGCTCCACTGCTTTGAGTTGGGTGATCACCCCTACGGCATAAATCGACTCAAAGTCAGGATGACGATAGGTGGGCAATACAGGGATAAATCCCTTAGCATCGGTTAACCCGGGGGCGTCGCGCAGAAAGCGAGGACCCCGGAAGGGCGGCAAAACCATGACAAATTTAGCGGGAACTTTGCGTCCGTCAGCCAGGTGAACCGCATCCGCCTCAAAATGCGAAATTGCTGTATTTTCCATCAGCTCAATCTCCCGATCGGCCATGAACTTACGCATCAACCAGCGAGAATTATTCATGCCGCCGATGCCCAGATGCCCAGCGTAGGGTTCTGAGGTAATGAAGGTAATGGGGACTTGCGATCGCAGTCCCTTTCGTTTCAAAACATGATGGAGTAAAAAGGCAAACTCATAGGCAGGGCCAAAACAACTGGCTCCTGGAGATGCGCCGATTACAATCGGGCCTGGGTCAGCTAAGAATTTTTCCCAGGCTGCACTGGCCAACAGGGCATGGTGCGGATTACACACCGATTGGGTATAGCCCCCTTCCGGCCCCAAACCGGGAATGGCATCCAGGGCCAATTCGGGACCTGTCGCAATCACAGCATAGTCGTAGTCCAGCGTCCGTGGGGCTGTGCCGTGATTACCAGGGGCGCTCATCGTCAGCTGGCGAGACTTCGGATCAATCGCAGTGACAGCCGCATGAATCAACTCAATGCCGTGCTGAGGCACGATCTGGTCTAAATCCAACTGGATTTGATCAAGAGCCTTCAGCCCCAGTCCGACCCAGGGGAGCGATGGCACAAACGTAAACTTCGGTTGATTTGAAATAAGCGTAATCTGATGCT
This sequence comes from Kovacikia sp., assembly GCA_049581985.1. Taxonomy (GTDB): domain Bacteria; phylum Cyanobacteriota; class Cyanobacteriia; order Leptolyngbyales; family Leptolyngbyaceae; genus Kovacikia. The sequence continues at coordinate 6,368 of JBAUTA010000265.1, read as the reverse complement.
CATGCGGTAAGACATGCCTCAGCTCATAGGCCGCAGGCAGCCCTCCCAGACCAGCACCAATCACAACAACATGAGCCATAGGTGCGACTCCTAAAGTGAGTTTTTAATGTTCTTTGATATAGACCCGCCACCCCATCACCCCTCTCCCACGCCCAATGTTTTCAGTAAAGCCAGCAACGGACACCAATTGGTAAATGCCGATTGCAACAGATTCAGCCCCACAAAGGCGGTCAACCATAGCCAGCTTGGATTGCTTAACGCTAGCGTTAAGCTCAGGAGTACGATACTACCTGCAATCAAACGTATCCACTGATGCTGGGTCCAGGACTGCTGACGACGGTTCATTGGCTTTAGCATAGGGGCCTCTAAAGAATCGATTAACTACAATATCACTATACAGTAGTATAGTTTAATATTTGAAATGTTGCCAAACCTTTACATAACCGTTAACGGTTGTTAGGCGTGTAACCCCTTGTCCGCTAGCGATTTGACCCAATGAGGCGCTGGGTGTAATTCCTAAAATATGACTTTGAGGGCGACGGGGTTTCATCGATCGTGGCTCGATCGATGTTCTGGACTTCAAAAATCTGTTTTTCTGATTGCAACGCGCTATTACCGTCCAGAACAGTCGAAACCCTACCTCTCCTCTATAGGGTTTGCACTTGGGTGAAGTACAGAAATGTGAGGCACAGTGGGGTGCTTCGCGCCCCACTGTGCCTCACACCCTTGAAAAGGGCTATAGCCAAAATTCTCACTGAAGCGTTGGCAGCTTTGGGTATTACGACGACTGTTAGAGTCGGTAAACGATCAGTGTTTTTGCTGGAGAATTCTCCTAAGAAACTAACCGTGAAAACCCGTGCAGAGGCTGTCGCAGAAGCGTTGGATTTGCCAGGACAGATGGAATAATAACGTAACGGATCACGGCACAAGTTGCGGAAACTTGGCTGCAGGCAGACCTACCTCCAGGTTTGCCTGCTATAGGTCCCAGGCTTGCAGCCGATCAAAACCCATAGATGGAACCCTGATTCTTTAAGTTGGGATGAGTTTCTTCTGAATTATCTTGATTTCGCGTTTGTTGCATTGCCGTTTGTTCGCAGCGTAGAGTCGATCGCCATTCCCTTTTAGTCCAGGCGTGATAGTAACTCGCTCCAACTGATCAAAGACGCTTTCGGTTGCGGGCACTACCTGATAGGTAATCAAGTACCAAATATCGTTAAGCTTACGATATTGGTGGTGCGCATCAAGATAGATTACATCTTGTTGTGATTTCAAGTTAGATGATGGGACTGCGATCGACCTTAGAGGAATAGCGTCTGGATCACAGAGAATCCCAGTTTCAGGATGCACATAGAGTTTGAACCGATAGCTCTGGGTCAGTTGATATTGTCTACGGGACTTTTGGAAAGGAATGCCATCAACCAGCTCGACATGCTGTTCCACATAGTCCTGCACATGATCAAGAACATGTTGACCAGCCATGGTGCTGCCGTCTAACCGATGACACAATTCGCTGTAAACGTCGTTCCACGGTTGTCCAATTTTCGATCGCAAAAATCGACGTAAAGGTCCCAAATGATCAGAAAGATACTTGGATTTGTTTCTCGTTTTGATCAGGTAGGGACTTAGTAAACCATCCTGACTTGCTTCCTCGGTGAGTTGATTCAATTGCTTCTTAAAGCCTCTTAGTTTTTTGAGGCTAATTCTCATTCCACCCCGAGGACGTTCAATCACAATTTCGCTCAAACGATGTTCGCTCATACCTCTGGTTATCTAAATACAGTTTTGCTGAAGTTAGTTGCGTTGACATCTAAATGCCGAGAGACGCATTCTTTCACAGCACCATCACTCATGCCTGTGGTAATTCCCAATTGGGTTTCTGTCATATCGAATGATCGACCTTCAAATCGAATATGAGCCATTCCTATTACCTCGATCTGATACAAAAGTCAGCGGAAGATGGAAGGATCGAACCCCTGGGTATTACCCCATCCCGGTTTTCAAGACCCAGCTCTATATCAATTGGGGTGACTGACGAGAGTCGAACTCGCTAACACTGGTGTCACAGACCAGCCCCTCCACCACTTTGGGTTCAGTCACAGTGGATCTGATCGGAATCGAACCGATCACCTCCCGATGAGAATTTCACTCATCCCTCGTACAAGTTCACAAAGCTGTTTTGGCTTCTGAGCAGGAAGTTAGTATGTAAGCTTTGCAGGTCAGGGCACAAGGTGATTTGGGCGCTCTGCCACTAGAGCTACAGACCCAGATTTGGTGGATTCTGGTCGGATTTGAACCGACATCTTTCTGCTTGCAAGGCAGACGCTTTCCCAGTTAAGCTACAGACCCATAATTGTCGAAGGACAATCCCGTGAATAGATGTCGAAGGACAATCCCGTGAATAGATGTCAAAGGACAATCCCGTGAATAGATGGCAGGAGTGGTAGGGGTCGAACCTACACAGGTCGATTTAGAAGATCGATGCCCTAATCCTTTAGGCGACACTCCTACAATTTGGTAGTCCTGGCAGGATTTGAACCCGCAACCCTCTGTTTGTAAGACAGATGCTCCACCGTTGAGCTACAGGACTAGGAGAGCGATTGCCGGACGGCATGCTCAAGCGATCGATGGGACTCGAACCCATACGCTGAGTGTGGCGCACTCAGATGCTCACCGTTACATCACGATCGCGGAGTTGGGGGCGATCGACGAGACTCGAACTCGTGTCTTCTGGTTGGAAGCCAGGGATGCTTGCCGCTGCACTACGATCGCAAATTGAAATGAAACAAGTGGGGCTGGTGACAGGAATTGAACCTGCAATCGACTGTTTACAAGACAGTTGCTCTGCCAATTGAGCTACACCAGCATCTATAGCGATCCTATTTGGATAGTGAAAGCACTTTCCCGTCAGGAGAAGGCTTTCACTATCCAAATAGGATCGTTATGTTTGGATCAGATGATGGGAATTGAACCCATATCAGGAGCGTACCAGGCCCTTGTGTTACCAGGTGCACCACACCTGCATTTGGTCGCGGAGCCGGGATTTGAACCCGGTACGTAAAGGCTTATGAGACCCCAGAGCGCACCATAGCTCCATCTCCGCTATACCCCTGACAGGATTTGAACCTGCAACAAACTTGTTTTAAGCAAGCCATGTCTACCGATTGCATCACAGGGGCGAAAGGAAGGATAGGGGAGGTAGGCTCAAAGTTTTTTAGCTTTTAGCCTTTAACCTTCAGCCTTTTCCAGTGGGCTATGTAGGGGTCGAACCTACGCTCTTCCGCTTAAGAGGCGGTTGCTTTACCGCTTAGCTAATAGCCCATTGCGATCGAAGGTTGGTGGGTCGCCCAGGGGTTGAACCTGGATAATTCCGCTTAAAAGGCGGCTGCATATCCGCTCTGCCAACGACCCTAATGAAAATGCCCCCATTCCCATCCCTTCTCCTGCAAGGGAAGGGAGCCAATTTTCATCCTTGAGGGTGCTGAAACCTCAGCATGGATGATTGGGTTGGGTACTGGGCTGTGCCTGCTGCTGAGCAGAACATCTTTCACCCTGAAATTTGGTACACCGGGCAGGAGTTGAACCTGCTAATAACACGCTTATCGGGCGTGTGCGTCCACCACTTCCGCCTCCAGTGCCTGGTACTCCTGGTGGGAATTGAACCCACAAAATCTAGATCCTCGGTCTAGAGCGTCTTCCGTTCCGCCACAGGAGCATCAGTGCCCTCGGTAGGATTCGAACCTACAGAAACCGCGTTCTGACCACGGTATGTCTGACCGTTGCATCACGAAGGCAAATGGTCGGGATGGTAGGATTTGAACCCACGACTCCTTGGCCCCAAACCAAGGCTTCTGACCGCTGAATTACATCCCGATAGTTGGTACTGCTGGTGGGATTTGAACCCACAACCTCCGGTTTCTAGGACCGGCACCTCTTTCCATTGGGCTACAGCAGCACAAATTTTGGTTGTCCAAAATTTCAAATCGACTGATGGTACTCCTGGCGGGAGTTGAACTCGCACATTGACTGTTTTTGAGACAGCCGCCTCTGCCGTTGGGCTACAGGAGTGAGAAATAGGAGGATAGAGAAATTGACCCAATCATCTCTCATACCTCCTACTGGGAAGGAAGGAATCGAACCCTCAACCACTTGATTCAAAGTCAAGTCGCTTTACCTGTTTGCGTACTTCCCAATAATGGGTGAAATTAAACTGATGACATCGGTTTTTTGCGCATGGGCGATCGCCATTGGATGCAGGAGTTGGGGTCGAACCAACCTCTCCTTGATTCAGAGTCAAGGAGACTTTCCAATCGTCCATCCTGCAATAAATGGCTGCCCCAGTAGGACTCGAACCTACAACCTCGCGGTTAACAGCCGCTCGCTCTACCATTGAGCTATGGGGCAACGAGTGGGAAGTGACGGGATTGAACCGCCTTCTCGCCGTCTTCAGCGGCACGTGAACACCAGCTTCACCAACTTCCCAAATCAACGGAGGCTAAGAGAATCGAACTCTTGACGGTTTTAGCCGCAGGCGTTTTCAAGACGCTTTCCTCGTCCATGCCGGACAACCTCCCCAATGAGCGAGAACGGAGGGACTTGAACCCCCAACCTTCAGGTTCGTAATCTGAGATGCAATCCAGTTACACCACGTTCTCAAAGGCGGAGCGAGCAGGAATTGAACCTGCAGTGGCGATAAAACCACGACTGTTTAGCAAACAGCTTGCCTTACCAGTGGCGATCGCTCCCAAGGTGGGTACAGAGGGAATTGAACCCCCGATGATGCCTTTCGGACATACTAGTTTTACAGACTAGTGCTACCTAACCAGCAGTAGCCACGTACCCCAATGGCAGTGCGGAGGAGACTTGAACTCCCTATTCATACGGGTGAAAGCCGTATCGCTAGACCACTTCGCGTTCCGCACCATGAATGTCGTGCAAGTTGAAAAAGCTGTTGTTCACACACAGGAGTTGAACCTGTAATGGACTGTTTATAAGACAGTTGCCCTACCATTAGGCGAGTATGTAAGCTTTTTCGATCGGGCACGACAACGCACAGACCAGGATTTGAACCCGGACAAAAGGCTTTGGAGACCCTTGTGCTACCGTTACACCATCTGTGCATTGGTCGCAGCGGCGGGACTTGAACCCGCAATGACCAAGTTATGAGCTTGGGGCTTTGCCATTAAGCTACACTGCAACGATTGGACTCCAGGGTGGGAATCGAACCCACGAATAGTTGGTTTTGCAGACCAACGCCTTCCCATTTGGCGACCTGGAGATGCGACCTGGAGATGCGACCTGGAGATTTGGTGGAAACGTGGGGAATCGAACCCCAATCCTGCAACCGTCCATTTGTTGGTTTCGGAGCAGGTGATACCAGTCTCGTTCCCACAAGCGAGGATGACAGGGATTGAACCTGTGGCTTCCTGTCTCGGAAATAGGTGCTCTGTCCATCTGAGCTACATCCTCATTGACAGCATCGGCGGGAGTTGCACCCTAATCGCAGCTTCTGATCGCCAGTGTTCTCCAGGCTGCGTCTCGTGTTGCAAAATTTAGTGTTTGCAACACAAGTTGCCCACGATGCCATAACCGTAGCCATACTGGTTTAGGACAGGGTGCAGGGGTGGAACCCCTGGCTGGGGGCAACGCCCCCAACTCCCCCTTAATCCTTTGTCCTAATCAAGCTGGCGACAGCTATAAAGGCGGGGATGATGGGATTTGAACCCACGGTCTTTCGCTCGACAGGCGACTGCTTTGAACCGGACTAAGCTACACCCCCAAAGGTGGCATTTATTCAGTTGTCAAGGTTCGGATTGCTAGTAGACCAAAACGAAAGTTTTGGAGGGGACTAGAGGGGGGAAACCCTCTTCGGGGGACGAAGCCCCCACTCCCCCAGGGTGCAAAATTGATGATTTGCAACCCTAGTGTCAGCAGGAATTAGAAGAAGCAACGCCGTTCCAGGAAATAAGTCTTTCTGAGTTCACGAAATGCCTCAGTTTGTTTGGTTTCAGTTTGTTTAGTTGAAGATGGGTTTTCCAGATTGGCTGGATTATCTCGAAGCGGCTTAGAAGTGCCTGGAAAGGGAGTTTGTAAGAACCCTGAAAGCTTCGAGAGAAGACCCGTTTGGTCAAGGGAGCGAGTTGTCATTGGATTAGCTCCTTTATGCTTCGTCTCATGCTACAAACATAATACAATATGCTACAAGGCGTCAAGGGCGTACTACAACTTTTTTTTGGGGTGGGGGTGATAGGGTTTAACCAAACTGGCTATAGCGATATAGCCGTAGCCCTATTGGTTAGGACGGGGTGCAGGGGTGAAACCCCTGGCTGGGGGCAACGCCCCCACTCCCCCTTGAATCCTCGGTCCTAATC
>JBAUTA010000264.1:0-6434 GCA_049581985.1 Kovacikia sp. | reverse complement strand
CAATTGCGGCAAGAATAATCAAAGCAGTAATGTTTGATCCCGTATTGGAACGTTGTCCAATAAGTCTAGGCATTTTTCTTTCCTCTTATCTTTTAACTTTTCTTATATTTCTCTAAACGGTAAAGATTACCCCGCCAGATTACATCTATCCTGCGGAGCATCTTGCATCACTTATTAGGACTTATAGACTGACAATATTTGTGCCGATCCGGGCGATCGTGCTTCAACGAAGAAGGGAGTGAGACGTCGCCCCACTCCCCCATCTGCAACCTGTATCCTTTAAATTGACAGGAAGATCGGTCCTAATCAAGAGCCATACAGGCATCTTGCCAATGCTTCCCGGAATCCAAAATCTCCTGCTTTCAATCCACCTGGAAGGGCGGGACAGAAGGCTGGATAGGTATTATCTGGTTGCGAACTCATTTTATTGAGGGTGGGGTTTGTTGCACCAGGAGAAACATTTTTCAATTGATTAAATGATGCTTCCTGGGTGCCGGATAGTTGATTGAGTGAATTACAACGTGCGATCGTATTCAATTGCTCTCGAACACTACTTCCCGATGTGAGCGAGTTGAAATTGGTTTGACAGAATGAAGGTTTAGCCTGCTGATTAGGGTTCTGCACAGAGGGCAATACCCCTTTCGTTTGTCCCAAGGATGTCATCGATGATTGGCTAGAAGGGTTGCAGCGTGCGATTACGTCTAGTCGTTCCCGCACGGCTTCTCCTGTTGTTGTCCCAGAATTGATAGATGAACAGGAATTTTCGGCAGCGAGGGCAGCAGAATTAATTGATAAACCCACTAAAGATGCTGGGACTGAAGAGACACAGGCAAGTGTCATAGCCGCTGCGTAGATTAGTTTTTTCATTGTGATTCTCCTTAGAAATTGTGAGAGATTATGTTGGTCGGGTTGTTCTGATTCAGAATCAGAACTAAGTCCAGTAGTAACAAGCTGAAATTGCCTGAGATAGAGCGATCTCATTTGGATTGCGAAAAGACTTTTCTTCAATCGCGCCTACTGACTGAATGAGGGCGAAGCTAAATCAAGCCTGCTATGGAGTGGAGCTTTCTGTGCTTGATGATTAGTATGAGCGGCAATCTTGAACTGAGCCTGATAGCCTGATTAGAATTCGTTAAGCAACTCGTTTCTGGTCAGTTGCCGAATTATTAACCCAGCAACCAGAGATCTGGGGGGGCTTCGCCCCCAGGCAGACTACTGCGTATATCGGGTTTGGGTAGATCTGACCCTTGCGGGGGGGCGCAGGGAAGTTATGTCGCCCAGCCACGGGTAGACCCTCGATCCCCCGTAACTAATCTCCGTACTGCTATAGCAGTCCTAAATCAGTTGTGAGTTTGAGAGGCTTTGTGAGCAAGGATTACAGGGGAATCCTTGCTCACAATCCAAATAGGATCGCTATATATCAGAAATTATTCCCAAGGATAGATAGGTATCATTTTTCACTCCTTCAGAATGGAGATGTAGCAGATGCTATACCCTCTGGCTTCACCTACAGTTCTTCATCTACAGTTCTTCATCTACAGTTCTTCACCTACAGTTCTTCATTCTCCTTTTCCCTAAAAGCCTTATGGTAAAGAGGATAGTTAGCCCCAAGCAGCCAGAGGTTAGTCATCTCATTCGTGAACTTCGGAACCTAACCGGGTTAAGCCAGGAGCAGTTTGCGGCAACCCTTGGAGTTGCTTTTAGCACAATTAACCGCTGGGAAAACGGTCATATCCAGCCTTCTTCTCTGGCCCTCAAGCAAATCAAAGCAATGCTCTGTGAGTTAAATCTCTCCCCCCAAGTTGAGTTTCAGCAGCAGAGCCGAACCCTATTAGATCAATATTTTTCTGAGGTGGAGTCGCGTGAGCAATGACTAAGGGGAAGGCTGAAACGTCTAATCATTCCTCCTCGACTAATAATCCGGAGACGGTTCCATTATCCGAGGGCGACGAGCGGTTTCAGTTAGCGATGGCAGCATCGCCTGACGGATTCATGATTCTGCGTAGTGTTCGGGATGCAGGGGGGACGATCGCTGACTTTGTGATTGACTACATCAACCCAGCCGCCGCCAGAATTGTAAACTGTCCTCCCGAAGAATTATGCGGTCAGCGCTTATTGCAGGCACTTCCCAATTGGCAAACCAGTGATAGCTTCGATCGCTATGTAACAGTTGCCGAAACGGGCATTCCTATAACATTTGAGACATTTTATGACCGTACCGATCCGACAGGCTGGTTTCATAACGTCGTTGTGAAGTTAACCGATGGGATCGCGGTTTCTTTTAGCGAGATCACTCCACGCAAACAAGCTGAATTAGCCTGGCAACACCCAGAGCAGCCCTGTAGGATGGCTTTGCAGACCGCAAAAGTGGGTTCCTGGGAACAGGACTTAGGGACAGGAGTCCTCACCGGTTCAGCCCAATGCAAGGCAAACTTGGGCCTACCGCCTGAGGCCGAATTTACCTACGAAACTTTATTAGCGGCTCTGCATCCAGACGATCGATCCCAGGTTGAAGCTACAATTCAGCGGTGCATCCAAGAGCAAACCGACTCTCAGGTGAAAAAACGCTGCTATCATCCCGATGGCAGTCTACACTGGCTGATCATTCAAGCCCAACTGGTATATGACACTGAAGGTACGCCAATTCGCCTGGTGGGTTTAACCCTTGATGTCACAGCGCTAAAGCAGTCAGAGATAGTCCTTGGTCAACAATTTTTGGCAGGCGTGGCGATCGAGATTCGCGAACGCATTCAAGCCGAAGCAGCCTTATGCCAGCGAGAAGCAGAACTGCGCTTAATTACCAATGCGGTTCCGGTGCTGATTTCCTTAGTCGATGTGGAACAGCGTTACCGCTTTACTAACCAGAAATATCAAGAGTGGTTTGGAAAACCTGCTACAGAAACCAACGGCAAGTATCTCTGGGAAGTGTTGGGCGCAGCGGCCTATGAAACAATTCGGCCTTTTGTCGAACAGGTACTTGCAGGGCAACCGGTAACGTTTGAAGGCAGTGTTCCTTATCAGGAGGTCGGTATCCGTGATGTTGTGGTCGATTACGTTCCTCACTTTGATCCCCAGGGAAACGTCGAAGGCTTTGTGTCATTGGTGAGTGACATCACTCACCGGAAGCAAATAGAAAAAACCCTGCAACGGTATCAACTACTGTCTGAGCACAGCCGCGACATTGTTCTCTATATGAGCATAGATGGTCGTATTCTGGAAGCAAATCGAGCGGCGGTGCAGGCCTACGGTTATGATCGGGCCGAACTGCTGACCCTAAAGATTGCTGATTTACGAGCACTCCATACCCTTTCGGCGATGCCTGAACAGTTTAAGCAGGCGAGCCAGCAGGGAATTTTGTATGAGACAATGCATCGTCGCAAAAATGGTAGCCACTTCCCCGTAGAAGTCAGCGCTCAAAGCGTTGAGATTGCTGATGGGAAGGTGGTTTTGAGCATTATTCGAGATATTACAGAGCGGAAGAGAGCTGAGTCGGAGCGAGAACAGTTACTTGTGCGAGAACAGGCAGCACGGGAAGCGGCAGAAGCTGCCGCCCAACGGGCGAGATTCCTGGCAGAAGCAAGCACAACCCTGACTTCTTCTCTGGATTACGAATACACCCTCACCAGTGTGGCGCAGGCCGTTGTGCCGATCCTGGCAGATTGGTGTGCTGTTGACATTCTCAAGGATGATGGAAACTTAGAACGCTTAGCCACAACCCATACTGATTCGGCAAAGGTGCAATGGGGAAGAGAATTGCATCGCCGCTACCCACCAGATTTAAACGCGCCAACCGGCCTGGCCCAGGTATTACGCACCGGGCAATCAGAATATTACCCGGTAATTTCTGACGACCAACTCGTGGCGGCGGCTCGGGATGACGAACATCTCAAGCTGTTACGGGAAATTGGCTTTAGTTCTGTGATGCTGGTGCCGCTTAACACGCGGGGCAGGACGGTAGGAAGCATCTCATTCGTCGCAGCGGAATCTGGGCGTTCCTACAGCCCTGATGATCTGGCCCTGGCGGAAGAACTGGCCCATCGAGCGGCGATCGCCTTAGACAATGCCCGTCTTTACCGGGAAGCCCAACAAGCACGACAGGCTGCCGAACGCGCTGCCGATCGGACTGCCCGCTTGCAAGCGGTAACCACTGCCCTCTCAGAATCCCTTTCTCCGGTTCAGGTAGCAGAGGTAATTGTGGAACAAAGCATTGCCGCCCTGGAAGCAGATGTCGCATTGATGGCACTGCTCAGAGAGGACAGTACCACGCTAGAGATTGTGCGAATTGTAGGCTATGAAATTAGCCCAAAGGAAGACCAAAAACAATTTTCGATCCATTCACCCTTTCCCCTATCAGAGGCGGTGCGAACCGGACAACCTGTCTGGTCAGAACCGCTCGCTGAAAGGCTTGCCCGCTACCCCCACTTAGCAGAGATCTACAAGCAGTTTCCCTTCGAGGCATGGATTTCACTGCCCCTCATCACGGAAGGCAAAGCAGTGGGCGGCCTATCCCTTGCATTCAAACAATTCAAACTTCTGGATCAGGACGATCGTGATTTTGTTTTAGCGCTCACCCATCAATGTGCTCAAGCGATTGTTCGAGCCCAACTCTACGAAGCAGAACAGCAGGCGAAAGCCGATGCGGAACAAGCCAATCGGATTAAAGATGAGTTTTTAGCAGTCCTGTCCCATGAACTGCGAACCCCCCTCAATCCCATTTTGGGTTGGGCAAGACTGCTGCAAACCCGCCAATTTGATGAATCAGGCACAAAGCGAGCATTGGAGACGATCGAGCGCAATGCTAAATTGCAAACCCAATTGATTGATGACTTACTCGATGTCTCACGCATCCTGCGGGGCAAGATGGTGTTGAATATGGGCCCGGTTAGTTTGGTGAGTGTGATTGATGCTGCGCTAGAAACGGTCTGGCTGGCAGCCGAAGCAAAAGGGATTGAAATTTTGAAGGTGGTTTTAGGCGACGTGGTCTTTGTCTCAGGCGATGCAAGTCGTTTGCAACAGGTTGTCTGGAACTTACTTTCGAATGCAGTCAAGTTCACGCCCCAAGGGGGAAAAATTGAAATCCGGCTGGAGCAGGTTGGAAATGAGAGCGTGGATGAGTGGGAAGGTAGAAGCGTAAATGCGCTCCCATCCCGCCACCCCCCCATCCGCTCCTATGCCCAAATTCAAGTGAGAGACACTGGCAAAGGCATTACTCCTGAGTTTATTCCCCATGTATTTGAATACTTCCGCCAGGAGGATGGGACAACAACCCGGAGATTTGGTGGGTTGGGGTTAGGGTTGGCGATCGTCCGCTATCTGACTGAATTGCATGGTGGCACGGTGAAGGTAGAAAGTTCCGGAGAAGGCCAGGGTACGACGTTTACGGTCAGATTGCCCCTGCGGGGAAGGGGAAACGGGGAAGCGGGGGAGCGGGGGGAAATATCTCACCCGCTTACCCCAGCCTCCCATTCCCCGCTTAGGGGTTTGCGAATTTTAGTAGTAGACGATGAAGCCGATATGCGAGAACTGATTTCCACCATTTTGGAACAGGCCGGAGCAGAGATCAAAGTGACAACATCCGCGATCGAAGCATTAGACGCTCTGAATTCATTCAAACCGGATCTGCTGATTAGCGATATTGGGATGCCAGAGATGGATGGCTATGAACTCTTGCATCAGATCAGGCAACTACCGCTCGAACAAAAAGGTAGAATTCCGGCAATTGCCCTGACTGCCTATGCGGGAGAAATTAATCAACAACAGGCATTAGCAGCAGGATTTCAGCAACATCTGGCAAAACCTGTGGCACCAGAGGTATTGGTAAAGGCGATCGACACCCTCATGAAATCGCAAAGAGAATAGCTAAACCCCTACCGCTGCATTGATTCACCTGCAACAAACGATCTGGTTGGGTAGGTTTTGACTCCGCTCAACCCCCGCCTGAGCGGTTGCTGAGCGCAGCCGAAGCACAATCAGCCTTGACAGCACAAACCTGGTGGTGCAAATCATAAATTTTGCACCCTGGGGGAATGGGGGCTTCGCCCCCAGCCAGGGGTGACCCCCCTGCACCCCGTCCCCAATCTGCCCTGCTCGCTATTTAAATTGGGATAACAAACTTCTCGGATGGTATTTGAGGAGAATTGAGCACGTAAAATACTTTACTTTGGATTTTATCCGCTTCCTTATTTTTGCCCGTTTAACAATTCCTAAATGGTCTTTGAGAGAACTCCATAAAAAAGATAATCTGTCGTACTGAGCAAAGCGCCAGCGTCGGGAAGCATCCTGATTCATCGCCAACCTGGAGATTCTTCGCTACCCTGCATTCTGTCCAAAATGCCCCTGGATCATTGATTGCCTGGCCCTCTCTAAGAGGCTGTTTGAAAAGTCCTATTGCGAGTCGCTAATCGTACAGATCCCCCTAAATCCCCTTTAAAAAA
>JBAUTA010000263.1:0-6289 GCA_049581985.1 Kovacikia sp. | reverse complement strand
GTACTTTTCTATTGGCCAGGACTTGATGCCCAAGGAATTAATTCGGGCCCTGGCGATCGTCAAAAAAGCGGCGGCTCTTGCCAATCAGGAATTGGGCAAGCTTCCAGAAGAGAAAGCAAGATTAATCACTCAGGCGGCGGAAGAGGTGATTGATGGTAAACTAAACGACCATTTTCCCTTAAGGATTTGGCAAACGGGCAGTGGCACCCAAACCAATATGAACGTCAATGAGGTGATTGCAAATCGGGCGATCGAACTGGCAGGGGGAGTTCTCGGCAGTAAGAACCCGGTTCATCCTAATGATCACGTCAATATGTCCCAATCCTCCAATGACGTGTTTCCGACAGCAATGCATATTTCGGTGGCGATCTGCCTCCACGATCGCCTCTTGCCTAAGGTCAAGAAAATGCGGGATGCCCTGGACGAAAAGGCTCAAGCCTGGGCAGACATTGTCAAAATTGGGCGGACGCACCTTCAAGACGCCGTGCCGCTGACCCTGGGTCAGGAGTTTTCAGGCTATGTCGGACAACTGGATGACAATCTGAAGTGGATCGAAGCGGTCCTCCCCGATCTGTATCAACTAGCGATCGGCGGAACAGCGGTAGGGACTGGGTTGAATGCGCCCAAAGGCTTCGCTGAAAAAGTTGCTCACCACGTTAGCGAAATGACAACCATTCCCTTTGTCTCTGCCCCCAATAAGTTCACCCTGATGGCTGCCCACGATGCGCTTGTCAGAACCAGTGGCACCCTTAAAACCCTGGCAGGCTCCCTACTCAAAATTGCCAACGATATCCGCTTCCTGGGATGTGGTCCCCGCTGTGGTTTATCAGAATTGCACTTACCCGACAACGAACCGGGTTCATCCATCATGCCGGGTAAGGTGAATCCAACCCAATGTGAAGCCATGACAATGGTTGCTGCCCAGGTTATCGGCTATGATGCAGCCGTTTCCTTTGCCGGTTCCCAAGGCCACTTTGAACTAAACGCCTACAAACCCCTGATGGTTTTCAACCTGATTCAGTCCATCGCCTTACTGGCAGATAGTTGTAACAACTTTACGGATTTTCTGGTTGTGGGCCTGGAACCTAATCAGAAGAAAATTGACGCGCTTCTGAAACAATCCCTTATGTTAGTGACAGCGCTCAACCCAACCATCGGGTACGACAAAGCTTCTAAAGTCGCAAAACTAGCATCCGAGAAGGATCTGACCCTCAAGGAAGCCTGTCTGGAACTGGGCTATATCTCTGCTGAAGAGTTCGATCGCATCGTCGATCCCTACAAGATGGCACACCCCCAAGCTTGAACCGAAGCGGGAGGAGCGCAGGCAGACGCGCCAGAACAGGTAGGATAACGAAAATTCCCCACGCCCGACTCCCCACGCCCCCTTTGATTTCTATCTTTAGAATTAGGCTCCCTCCCTACTTCCGAAAGGTACGGCCACAGGAGCATCGCTGATAACCTGAGAATATCTCGAATCCCACTGCCAACCACAGCCCTATGGGTTAGGACGTGGACAGGGACTTTTGCCACAAGCATTGAGCCGAACGGTGAAATCCTGATTCTGCAAATTGGGACAGGATTCGAGCACTCAAAACTTTGACTAGATTCCGCATTTTGTCTTAAGACTTGTTCTTCCGTCTAGCATTAGAAAACGCTGAGCCCCTGCGAGATCGCAGGGGCTTTTTGTGCGCGTCCCCCAGAAAATTGGCTCAGTGCTTGGCTTGAGGCCGATTCCGACTTAAAGGATGGCACAGCTCTATTGAAAGTTAACCTGAATGTCCTGAGTCCGTTGGTTTCGCTTAATTGTGACCCTGGTAGAATTTGGCTGACTGCTAAGGAATTCCTGTACTTGCTCAACTCCCTGAACCTGAGAGCCATCCATCGCAATCAGGCGATCTCCGGGTTGAATTCCGGCTACCCCCGCAGCAGAATTAGGCATGACGTCCTTGATGACCATGGTTTCATTATCAAGCACCACACCTAGTCGAGGGCCGGAATGTTGCTCAGCTAGCCTCTCTGGAGGCCCGCCAAAGTGATCATTTGGGGGTTGGGGCGGGAAGTCAGAAAAGGGTAGCTGCCCCCCGTCCATGCCACGGGAAGGGTCAGGGGAAAAAGGAAAGGGGGAGAAGGGCGGCTGTTCCTCAGGGCGATCAGGAGTCATTCTAGAGCCCCGGAACCCAGAATTAAAACCAGGGCGACTAGCGATCACAGACGTGTTAGACCGATTCTTTTCAATGAAGTTTTTAGCAACCATCAAATTAGTGGCGAAGCTGATACCGCTATTTACCCCATTTCTTGACTGCCAGATTGCCTTATTGATGCCAATCATTTCCCCGTTCTGATTGAGCAACGGTCCACCCGAGTTGCCCGGTTCCAGAAGTAGGGCAGACTGCAAATCACCATTACTCCGAACGGTTGTCAGGGTACCTCTAGTCAAAACCCCTGCCTGACCGTAGGGACTGCCGATCGCGCACACTTTTTGGCCTGTCTGAGAATTCTGAGAATTTGCCATCTGGATCACGGGCAGACGATCCTGGGTGCTTAATTTAATCAAGGCCAGATCATTGACCGGATCAGAGCCAATTACCTGCCCCTGGTAGCGTTTTCCAGCAATAGTTCTGACCCCCACCTGTCCATCCATTGCAGGTTGGACAACATGGTTGTTAGTTATCACCAACCCCTCAGAACTGACCACACTACCGGACCCAAAGCTACGACCTGCATGAATGGTAACCACAGCAGGCCCCGCAGCTTTACAGTCGCTTCCGGTTGTTTGGATGTTTTCGCTTTGCTGCTTTGCACTACCACCCAAGGGTGTAAAATTTTCACCAGCTTGTTTGGCAATTCCCCCATTTTGCTGAGAACCGCCAACCTGAGCATCTCTATTCAGCGAAGCAAAGTCCCGACCAGGGGGAGTCGATGTCGCAAAAGCACGAGCTAACAGCAGCAACACAGCCGTCAATACCCAGGGCACAAGTTTCATAGGTTTATCCGAGATACCAGGATGGACAAATTTTCTTGGTTTAAATGGGTTGGCGATCGCCCAACAACCACCAACCTCCTATTTAACTAGTACGTAACATGCCCAGGATAACAGGAAATTTGCATTAGTACGTTCATACTATTTTCGCCTTTCTTTATTCATTATGTGGCAGAAAGTGAGAGATGCATCGAGGGTCATCACACCCCTTTCAATTTTGGCTAATCCTCATTTAAAAAGCAAACACGACAGATGGGGACGGGATGCAGAAGTTATAGCCGTGGCTGGAAACACCCAGCCTCCTTTCGATTCCCTGTTCTAACAGGCTTGCGTAGGGCTATAACTGGCTTCCGCCTTGGTGCAATCCATAAAGTTCCTGATCACTTCCACATGCGTTGCAAAACTAATTCCGGTGTTTCTGCCAGAAGGCGTTTGCAAAATGCCACGATTGATTCCAATCATCTCACCCGCTGAGTTGAGCAAGGGTCCACCAGAATTTCCTGGCTGCAAAACAACCTGAGACTGCAAATCGCCATTTGCTCTGATTCTACTCAAGGTTCCCTCTGTCAGGACTCCTGGACAGCCAAAGGGACTGCCGATCGCAAAGACTGGTTGGCCAAGCCAGATACTGGCCGCATTCGCCATTGCCAATGTGGGAAAGTATTTCCAGGCATTCAATTGAACCAAAGCCAGATCATGGGAGTGATCGACCCTGATCACTCGCCCTGGATAACGATGACCATTCAATGTTTTTACCGATAACCATCTGCTTCTTTCACCTCCCATCACACCCCGCACAACATGATAGTTCGTGATGACTAATCCTTCTCGGTTAACAAGACTACCGGAGCCAATTTCTTGATTTGCATAAATGGTTACGACAGCTGATCGAATTGCCTGAAAACTTGCCTGGATGTTGAAAGATGCGGTCTTTGCTTGTGCGTATTCGACAACGCCTGGATTGCGTGTAACAAATGAAGGAGAAATATCAGCTATCACGGATTTTGAAATATGGAAAGATAAGGAATTAAGAGCACTTTGTCAATTCAGGTGCGTAAAAGCGAACTTGGCACACCATTCCATACCTATACCTTTCAAAACCGCAGAGGGCTTGTCCGGACGGTTTAGCAGAGGCATTCCGGTCTTCTAGCCATACGAAAATGAGTTACAACCGCTTCATCAAAAACTATTCATCAATCTGGATACCCAAAGCGGTAACCCCTGCCATACACCGTGTGAATTAATGGGGGTTCTCCATTCGCTTCGATTTTGCGACGTAGCAAGCGGATCTGGGCAGCCAGCGCATTACTAGTCGGCTTTTCAGACTCTCCCCACAGGTGTTGAAAAATCTGATCATGGGTCAATAATTGATTGGGAGAGTGCATCAAGTAGGCCAACAGTTGGGTTTCTTTCTCAGAAAGTTCAATTACCCGTCCATGACGATAGGCCAACTGATTTTCCTCATCCATTTCAAAATCATCGACTCGTAAACGCTGGGCTGGAGTTGAAAGTTCCAGCGTAACTGGACGCCGCAGCAATGCCCGCACCCTGGCAAGCAGTTCCCGTAGCTCAAAGGGCTTAACCAGATAATCATCTGCACCAGCATCTAATCCTTCTACGCGATCGTCGATCGTATCTTTGGCAGTCAGGAAGAGAACTGGTGTATTGTCACCCCGCGATCGTAACTGCTGACAAATCTCTAATCCGGACTGTTGTGGCAACATCCAGTCCAAAATCAACAAGTCATAATGCCCCTGCAGGGCCAACTCCCCGCCCCTGCCGCCCTCATAGGCCACATCCACCGCATACCCTTCACGGGTCAAAAGCTGACCTAAAGGATCTGCCATTTCAACTTCGTCATCAACAAGGAGAATCCTCATGGGAAGAGGGTAGGAGCTGGGTGCAATTACATTAAAGCTGATTGGGGAGCGAAAGAGGCTTCTTTAGGAAAAAATGGAGAAGGCAAAAATGGAGAAATTGCGTGTTGCAAACACGTAATTTTGTCACACCAGGGCAAGGATGACAGGGCGGAGTCATGAGCATTTGTCACTCTCCTACGCTCTCGCTATCCTGTCCTTTCTAGGACTCCAGGAGAGGTTGTTCCGATTGATCCATGCCTTCGAAAAAATCCATCATTCCCATTATTGCCGCATCTGGTACTCCATATCCCAATAACCACGCTTTTTGCTGTACCCTTTACCCTGTACCCTGTACCCTCAATTTCATGTTTACCGTTGCATTACCCAAAGGTGCTCTTCTATCTGACAGCATTCGCCTATTCAAGGCTGTCGGGTTGGACTTTAGCGCTTTTCTAGAGCCTTCCAATCGACTGCTCCAAATTACAGATCCGACCCAGACCGCAAAAGCTTTGCTCGTAAGGAACTATGATGTACCCGTTTATGTAGAGTATGGTCAGGCTCAGTTAGGGATTATTGGGTACGATGTGCTGCGAGAAAAAACGCCCCAAGTCGCCCATTTAGCAGATTTAGGGTTTGGGAAATGCCGCATGTCGGTAGCCGTAAAAGAATCCAGCCCCTACCGATCAGCGTTAGAATTGCCACTCTACGGTCGAGTCGCCTCCAAATTTGTCTATTGTGCCCGCGAATATTTTGACAGTCTAGATCTGCCTGTGGAAATTGTGCCGCTCTATGGTTCGGTGGAGTTAGGACCCATTACAGGTATGTCAGAAGCGATCGTTGATCTAGTCGCAACCGGAACTACCCTACGAGAAAATGGCTTAATTGAAACTGATGTATTGTTTGAAAGCACGGCCCGATTAATCGCCCATCCACTTAGCTATCGCATCAACTCCAGTGGTTTACAAGATTGGATCACCCAGATCAGAGCCGCAACTTTAGGAGTTATAGATTAACGCAGTATCGCAGCTAATAAATATACCTCATCCATCCTGTTTTGTTATTTAACGCTAGCAGCGTTTGTATAGCCGTAGCCCTATTGGTTAGGACGGGGTGCAAGAGTTTCAACCCTGGCTGGGGTCAAACTCCCCCACTCCCCCTTTAATTCTCTGTCCTAATCAAACTGGCGATAGTTTATAGCCCTTTTCAAGGGTTTAAGGCACAGTGAGGGTGCTTCGCGCCCTCACTGTGCCTCACATTTCCGTACTTCACCCCAGTGCAAACCGCTATAAGGGAACTGGAGTGAGGGAGTAAGGGAAGAGACTCGTGGGGTAAGTAGGGAAAAAATAAGCCTCTTTCAGAAATGAAAGAGGCTTATTTAGAAGATTAACCTGGCATTGTGCTATTTTTGCAGGACGCAGCCGTCCAACTATCTTTGCCGCAGTTGCGTTTC
>JBAUTA010000262.1:0-4898 GCA_049581985.1 Kovacikia sp. | reverse complement strand
CTATTTACCTGAACAATATGAAACAGCTCATGCACCTGGCTGGAATGCTTTCTCACAAGAGCGTAGGTTAGGGCGCAAAGGAGGGCAAATTCCCTATGAAACCAATCTCAGGGTATTTTTGCCTGCGCTGGGAGGGGAGAACTGTCCTAATGCCAATTTAAATAGCGAACAGGGCAGATTGGGGACGGGGTGCAGGGGTGGAATCCCTGGCTGGGGGCAACGCCCCCACTCCCCCTTTAATCCTCTGGCCTCATCAAACTGGCGATAGCGATAATTCGCGATAATTCGCGATCCTAAGGGGAACATTTTTGAGGAGCGGTTGGAATCAGGAACAGAGCATCGCGGGGACCAATTTGGATACCGCCCCGTTGTGGCGTTCCCCAGTGATTAATATACTTCTGGCCGTCGCCACCTGTGCCAATTCCGACTGTGAAATTATAGTGCAACTCCTGATAGCAGCCCACTGCGAGGCCAGGCATTTTGGCAACCGCTACGTCAAAAAAGGTGTTGGCTTTATTAATGATTGCCAGCCCTTGATTCCCTCTCTCAATAAATAATGTGTTGGGATTATCTGCCCGCTCAGCGACTTCGTTGCCGTTGCGGAAATATTGAGGTTGCCCCATCATTTTTTCGTGGAAAAGGACTCCTGCTTTGGTAATGGGGTTGTAAGCGTCTGTGCCATAAATGATCGGAAAACCTTCCTCGCGAGCCAGAACGTAGGCACTAGCCAGCATTGCATCTTGATAGCTGGGAAAAATGTAGCCAATTTGACCTTTGTCAATATCGTGGTTGCGGGCAAAGGTGACTGCGCTGGTTCCCGGCAATGCCTGCTGTTGACCTGCGGGATTGATCAGCGATCGCAAATCCCCCCCATAGCTAAAGGCATTGATCATCGCGCCTACCAGATGAAAGTCGGTAACGGAAAAGATGCCTGTGTAATCGTAGCTTTCCTGAATATTGCGTCCAATCACCTCACCGTAGATGAATTTATCAGCCGGAATGACCTGCTTAATATCCCGAAAGAAATCCGGCTCAATATGTTTTGCCGCATCAAACCGAAATCCATCTGCCCCTAAGGACAAAAGCTTCTTGAGATAGGTTTTCGCCTCCTGTCGAACATAGGGACTGGTTGTGTTCAAATCGGGTAAGTCACAGTTGATCCATCCATGGATGACAGACCAGCGATTGTCATAGTCAATACACTGTTGGGCATGAAAATCTGACCGTGAGAACCGAGGATACTGCAACGTCCTACCGTAGTTGCCATAATTCGACATCTGATTCAGGACCACATCCACAATCACCTTGATATTTTTCCGATGGGCTTCATCAATGAGTGCTTTGAGATCCTGCTCATTGCCTAAGGGGCTATCTAAAACGGTGTAGTCGATCGGCTGATAGCGTCCCCACCAGTCGGTTGCAGGATTACTTTGGGCAGGGGGCGAAACCTGGATATAGGTGTAACCCAGGTTTTGCAAATCCGGCAATTTTGTCTTGATATCTTGAAAACGCTCGTCAAACGCCTGATAGATGACGTCTGCTTTCGTGGGAGAAGCGGCACAGGCAATGGCAAAGGCGATGCACGTACTCAACACCGCCCGGAACTGTTTCAGCATATTCAACCTGCTCCCTTTGGATTAAATCGCCGGCTGCCACAGGTACCCAAAAGTTTACCTGGAGGAAATTATAGGACACCTCACAGAATATCTAGTGCATCCCCCATTGAGGCTACCGTGTACATATAGCGATCGCCAGCTTGATCAGGACAAAGGATGCGAGAGTTAGGGCGATCGTTCATCCGGGTTTACCCCTAATGCTTTTAGTTGCTCTGCTAATTGCGCTGCCCGTAACCGCTCCTGTGTTAGCAAAGCCTCTGCCTGTTCAGCCCGTTGGGATTCCTGTTCAGCCCGTTCCCTTCCAGCTAATAGCAAATTGCCCTGTCGATCCCACCAGCGGAGCCAGGGAAGTTCTATATTCTGATAAGCCCCTTGCCAAATTCCTAACTCTACGCCTAAGGGGGGGATTTCATAATGTCCGCGTTGGTTGGCAGGTAGCAGATCGTAGGCTCCATTGACCAGGTGGTAGACCTCGACGCTGGCCTGGGCAACTTCGTAAATGCCATAGAACGGAACTCGAATAGCTTGTTCGTAGACCCAGAATTTTCCTCTGTAGGGGGTGCGATCGCGCTCCTCCTGCCCATTTCCTGAGACAAATTCCAGCACAATCAGGGGGGCCACAATTTCTTGCCAGAGGACATACGATCGCCGGAATTGACCATTCAAGGTAGGTGGCACATTGGGTACAAAAAACCAATCGGGCGCTTCAGCGCCGTTTTCGGGCGGATCGGTTAAACGCCAATAGATTCCACTGTCTTGCCCGATGCAGTACTGGGCGTCGGGATGAAGTTGCTGCAGAGTTGGGGTGATGGAGTCGGTCAGCAAAAGGCTTTGGGGATGTTCCTGAAAATTTTTCACAAACGTGCCGTCCGACTCTGGTAGCTGCGTGTGATCGGGGAGCGAGGTTGGGAGTTCGGGTAGGGCGGGAGAGAATCCGGTGCTGGTCATACTGGTTCTCTACTATTATTTATTTTTTATCCTAGTTGTTTTTCATCCTCGTGTTGCAAACACTAAATTTTACACCAGGGGGGTTGGGGGCTTCGCCCCCAAGCAGGGGTTCCACCCCTTCACCCCTTGCAAAACTTTATTTTTGTTGTACTAGTCCATGACTTTCTGTTTGCTGTTTCCCATATTCCCTCAGAAGCAATAGGAATCCATCAACATGATTGGCAAAACAGCTTTATTAGAAATGATTTCAGGCAAGAATCGAGGACTGCTGGCAACGGATGCTGAAAGACAGTCTATTTTGGCTGCTGTTGCTCTCCTGGAAGATCGCAATCCAAATCCTCGTCCACTCGAAGTGGTCAGTCTGCTAGAAGGCGACTGGCGACTCATTTATACCACCAGCCGCGGGATTTTGGGGATTAACCAGTTTCCCTTCTTCAACCTGGGGCAGGTGTATCAGTCGATTCGAGTCGCAGACTTTAAGGTCTACAACATTGCTGAGGTCTACGGGGTCCCTTTTTTGGAGGGCATTGTGAGTGTTGCTGCCCGATTTAAGCCCGTATCCGAACGACGGGTAGAGGTTAAATTCGAGCGATCGATCCTGGGACTCAACCGCCTGATTGATTACCAGTCTCCCAGCAGTTTCATTCAGCAAATTGAATCGGGTCGAAAGTTCCCCGCGATCGACTTCAACATTGAAAATCGAGACCAACAGGGATGGCTGGATATCACCTACCTGGATGAAGACCTGCGGGTGGGTCGGGGAAATGAGGGGAGTGTGTTTGTTTTGACAAAAGGATAAAAGGAGAAGGACGGGGAGTCAGGGATGGGGAGGCAAAGGATAGGGGAGAGTGGAGCACAGGAGAAGGGAGAATCGGGTAAGGAAAAACCTTCCTTGCCCTTGCCTCTCTCCTTTCCCCTGCGGTTGTCTCAAGGGAATCTGAATTTGCTGGCGACCTGCCCCCGCAAATTTCAACATATTTATATAGAGCAGTTGGCTTCCCCCAATCCTCCTGAGCAGCAGGAGAAGCAAAGCCAGGGCAATCGGTTTCACCTGTTGATGCAGCAGTGGCAGCTTGGGTTGCCGATCGATCCATTTATACGGGAAGATGCTCAACTACAGCAATGGTTTACTGCATTTATCAACGCGGCTCCTCAAATCCTGGCCATTGAGTCAGAGGGGCAAGCCGTCCTGCGCCAGAGTGAGCATACCCGAACGCTGGAATTTCAGGGTTACCTGCTGACCGTTGTCTATGATCTGTTGCTTTCCAGCCCTCACCAGGCAAAAATTCTGGATTGGAAGACCTATCCCCGGCCCCAGACTCCACGCTGGCTGCTAGAAAACTGGCAAACGCGTCTCTACCCTTTTGTCTTGGCTGAAACGAGTGCCTATTTACCTGAACAAATCTCAATGACCTATTGGTTTTTCCAGGAAGGAGAGCAGGCAACGACTGCTGAAGTGCAGAGTTTTGCGATCGCCTACGGCCCCACTAAACATGAACAAACCCGCCAGGATCTCTCCGCTCTGTTAACCCAACTGACCCACTGGTTAGAGCGTTACCAGGCCGGTCAACCCTTGCCCCAATTTCCAGTCAGATCGAAACCCTGTGCCACCTGTAACTTTGCCTTTCGCTGCTTTGGCCCAGACGATCGGCAGGAGCGTTCCTCTGACCAACTCCCGCTTGCATCCAGTGGCCAGGGCTGGCCTAATCTTGAAACCATTCAGGAAGTTCCCTTGAATTAGGGGGAGGCGACAGGTGCCAGGAAACAGATGAAAGATCACGTCTAAAGGCTATAAAGATTGAAGTCTAAAAAATATCTCAAGATATCTAGAGATATCTATTGATGGCGCAGTTGGTACCTAAACCTGCTAGATTGAGCGAGTATCTGCAATAAGTTTTGGAAGATGAAAGTCCTAGTTATTGGTGGCGATGGCTACTGCGGTTGGGCAACAGCATTGTATCTTTCTAACCGGGGGTACGAGGTTGGGATTTTGGATAGCCTGGTGAGGCGTCACTGGGACATGGAGATCTGTGTAGAGACGCTGACCCCAATCGCTCCAATTCATCAGCGGCTTCAACGCTGGCACGATTTAACTGGAAAGCGCATAGATTTGTTTATTGGTGATATCACCAATTACGAGTTTCTCAGCAAAGCTTTGCATCAGTTTGAGCCAGAGGCGATCGTTCACTTTGGTGAACAGAGATCGGCTCCCTTCTCGATGATTGATCGTGAGCACGCTGTAATGACTCAGGTTAACAACGTTGCGGGAACGCTCAATATCCTTTATGCGATGAAGGAAGACTTCCCCAACTGTCATCTGGTCAAACTAGGGAC
>JBAUTA010000261.1:0-1521 GCA_049581985.1 Kovacikia sp. | reverse complement strand
GGCATCAACAGATTTTGGAGAGGTGGTAAATTTTTGCTGGGCGATCGGATGATTGCGGGGCTGTATACCTTGCTGGAAAACCTCCTCATTGCCCGCTACGAGCACAATAAACTGTCTCGGTTGGAATCGCTCAATAGCCAGCTTGATGTGCTGCGGTATCAGACCCGCCTAATGCTGGACTTTGAGTTAATGTCCAGTGAGCGTTACCAGTACGTTGCCAGTTTAATGAATGGCATTGGGAGCGATCTGGGTGGTTGGATTAAGCACCAAAAGCAGCAAACCAGTCAACCGGACAACCGACCAACTCAGAAAGCTCAACCGATCGCGTGCTCCTGATCCTGGACGCTCTACCCATGAAACGCTACGGCAACCTTTGGTCAGATGTTATCGCTTTCCCAAACCTATTGCAGGCTCATCGACAGGCTCAGAAAGGGAAACGCTATCGCAGGAACGTTCTGGCTTTTAACCATAATTTGGAATCCGAACTACTGGGTCTGAGAGAAGAGTTACTGACTCAGACTTACCATCCTGGGGCATACCGCACGTTTGAAATTGTAGAACCCAAACGCCGGATGATCTCAGCCGCACCCTACCGCGATCGGGTCGTTCACCATGCCCTTTGCAACGTCATTGTGCCCTTAATTGAACCCACCTTTATCCACGACTCTTACGCCAATCGAGTCGGCAAAGGGAGCCATCGTGCATTACAGCGATTTACCCAATTTGCGCGATCCAAGCGCTATGCTCTGCAATGCGATATTCAAGCTTATTTCCCATCAATTGACCATGAGCTTCTGAAGGGGCTGATTCGTCGCAAGATCAAGTGCAACAAAACGCTCTGGTTGATTGAAACCATCATTGACGCGAGTAATGATCAATTTCCTGTAGTGCATCATTTCCCTGAGGATGATCTGCTGGCACCACTTACCCGTCGTCGGGGATTGCCGATCGGGAATCTCACCAGTCAGTTTTTTGCCAATGTCTATCTGAATGGCTTTGACCATTTTGTCAAAGAAACGCTGAAAGCGCCTCAATATCTGCGCTATGTGGACGATTTTGCACTGTTCTCGGACGATCAGGAATGGTTGATGGATGCGCGGCAAGCCATTGAAGCGTATCTGGCGACTCTCCGACTCAAGATTCATCCGGTTAAAAGCCAAATATCTCAGACCTGTGGGGGCGCAAATTTTCTGGGCTTCCGAGTCTTTTCCGTTGGCGAAGCCTTTCCAAAGGAAATTCGGATTCGAGTTCGTACTGAAAATCTCCGCCGATCGCGTCGCAGACTCAGGCAGTTACAGAAATCCTATGCCAGCTATCAGGCTCATCTCACTGATATAACGCGATCGCTCCAAAGTTGGGAAGCTCATCTTAAACATGGGGATACCTGGCAACTGCGGCAACAGATATTCACTTCGCTCGTATTTGCGAGGGGGTGAAGAAGGGGTAGGCATTTCCGGCTGCTGCGCGGCGGCGCGTGGAACAACAATCCGCAGAATTGTCGTTCGGCTTGTCGCAACAATA
>JBAUTA010000260.1:0-3302 GCA_049581985.1 Kovacikia sp. | reverse complement strand
CAGACCCTTTCCTTATGCTTCAGCCTGGCCCTATCGATTCCACTTCCAATGAACTATCTCCGGTTTGTCCATGCCGTGTTCATAGGCATAGTTGCGGCACTCGATTTGCAGATTTTTGAACCGCTCTTTTGCGTGGGCACCGGCAACGAGGAGCCTGGGAACCCGATTGATCACATCCATGGCGATGCTGAATCGATCGATCTGATTTTGAATGGCAAGTTCAAGCGGGGTGTTGATGTTGCCTTTTTCCTTGTAGCCGCGAACATGCAGGTTCCTATGGTTGGTGCGGCGGTATGCCAGTCGATGAATCAGCCAGGGATAGCCGTGGAAGTTAAAAATGATCGGTTTGTCCGTTGTAAATAGGCTGTCAAAATCCCGATCGCTTAACCCGTGGGGATGTTCCGTATCTGGCTGGAGCTTGAACAAATCAACCACGTTGATAAATCGGATCTTTAGCTCTGGAAATTCTTGCCTCAACAGGGAAACTGCCGCGAGGGCTTCCTGGGTCGGAATATCTCCCGCACTGGCTAAAACAACATCGGGTTCTTCGCCGCGATCGTTGCTGGCCCATTCCCACATGCCAATTCCTTTAGTGCAGTGGGCGATCGCCTCATCCATCGTCAGATATTGCAAATGGAGTTGCTTATCCGACACGATCACGTTGATGTAGTTCTTGCTACCCAGACAGTGGTTTGCCACGGACAGCAGACTGTTGCCATCGGGGGGCAAATAAATGCGGGTGACCTCTGCGCTCTTATTGACCACCACATCCAGAAAACCGGGGTCCTGATGGCTAAAGCCATTGTGATCCTGCCGCCAAACGGTTGAGGTAATTAGCAAATTGAGCGAGGAGACGGACGCACGCCAGGAGACCTGTTTGCAAATTTCCAGCCATTTAGCATGCTGGTTAAACATGGAGTCAATCACATGCACAAAGGCTTCGTACGTAGAAAAGAACCCATGCCGTCCCGTTAGCAGATATCCTTCCAGCCAGCCTTCCAGGGTATGTTCACTGAGGATTTCCATCACCCGCCCATCCGTCGCCAATTCGCCCCCATCTGCATCTTCAGGGAAGTATTCGGCAACCCAGGACTTTTTGCTGGCTTCGTAAACCGCATCCAATTTGTTAGAAGTGGTTTCATCGGGACCAAACACTCGAAAATTATGGGGGTTATTGCTCAAAATATCGCGCAAGAACACCCCCAGAGGTTGGGTGTTACTGACCTCAATCTGGCCGGGTTCGGTCACGTCGATGCCATACTGGCGGAAATCTAGAAGCTTCAAGTCCTTCCGAAGCAGCCCCCCATTGGCATGGGGATTGGCGCTCATGCGGCGATTCCCGATCGGTGCCAGATCCTTCAGTGCGGGGATCAGGGTGCCGTTGGCATCAAATAGTTCCTCCGGTTTGTAGCTTTGCATCCAGTCTTGCAACAGCTTGAGATGGGCGGGGTTGTGATGAACCGCGGATAAAGGCACCTGGTGCGATCGCCAAAACCCCTCAACCTTATGCCCATCGACTTCCTTGGGGCCCGTCCAACCCTTGGGAGAACGCAAAACGACCATAGGCCAGAGAGGACGTTTGACCACGCCAGTCGTGCGCGCTTCCTGCTGAATCTTTTTGATGCTTTGAACACAGTGTTCCAGGGTGGCTGCCATTGCCTGGTGCATGCTTTCGGGGTCATCACCCTCTACAAAATAAGGGGTATACCCGTAGCCCTTGAACAGGTCGTCCAATTCTGCGTGGCTGATGCGTGCCAGAACCGCAGGATTGTTAATCTTGTATCCATTCAGGTGCAGAATCGGCAACACTGCCCCATCCCGCGCTGGATTGATGAACTTGTTAGAGTGCCAGGCGGTTGCCAGGGGGCCTGTCTCGGATTCCCCATCTCCCACCACCACCGCTGTGATCAAGTCGGGATTATCAAAGACGGTGCCATAGGCATGGGAAAGGCTATAGCCCAATTCCCCCCCTTCATGAATGGAACCAGGGGTTTCAGGCGTACAGTGACTACCAATGCCGCCAGGAAAGGAAAATTGCCTGAAGAACTTTTTCAGTCCTTCCTCATCTTCGCTCTTATCCGGGTAAATTTCTGAGTAGGTACCTTCTAGATACACCGGACCCAAAACACCGGGAGCACCATGACCGGGACCTGCAATGAAGATCATATTCAGGTCATGGTTTTTGATCAGCCGATTTAGATGAATGTAGATAAATGCTAAACCGGGGCTGGAACCCCAGTGTCCCAAAAGGCGACTTTTGATGTGTTCTGGCTTTAATGGCTCTTTCAGCAGGGGATTATCGCGCAGATAAATCATGCCGATCGCCAGATAGTTACAGGCTCGCCAGTAGGCATTTATGTTACGCAGTTCATCAGGGCTGAGGGGGGCTCCCGCAACGGTTGCCCTGGCTTTGCCAAACGCAGTTATTGAGGCTTCAGGAGTGGGTTTAAGGGGTGTCGCGACCATAATTCCCTCGCAAAATTTGCTCAACTGTTTAATCCTGAGTCACTACAGCCAGACTATCCTCTACACGTCGGCATAGTTTTTGTTAAGAAACGCAAATGGATCCTGTCAGGAAAGTCAGGAGGGAGGTGGGTGAGTGGGCAGAAGTACTGATTTTTCTTGCCCCTGGTTAAAAATATTGATCAAACAGGCTAAAGCCATCCTCGCAGCCAGTAGAAACCAATCCCGACATATTCCTTTAAGGCCCTGGTTGTATGTCGGAGCCGTTCAGCCTCAGGTAAGGAGTTGAGGACGATCGCTTGGGTGCTGCTTCCGATTTCCCGATTGCCTTGCTCAGTTGAAATAAAATCTGTTGGGGCGGCGATCGGCTCCATCCCTAATTTCTTAAAGATCATCAATGACCGTGGCATGTGCATGGCAGAAGTGACCAGTAAAATTCGGCGGATGCCTTGAGCCTCCATGATCTTTTTGACATTGACCGCATTTTCACGGGTGTTAAGGGAAGTTGGGTCCTGCAAAATTGCCGCTTTGGGCACTCCCATTGCCTCAACAATTTCTGCCATATCTCCCGATTCCGGGGGGCCTCCCCTCTGCCACTCAATCCGACCGCCGCTGAGGATAAGGCGGGGCGCTTTGCCTTCCCGGTATAGTTTTGCGCCATAAAGGACCCGATCGCCCTCATCGCTCACTTCTACCCAGGGACGGGGTGGCAATGCTGGGTTGACGCATCCCCCCAAAACGACGATCGCATCTGCCTTAGGCATTTCCTTTGGAGGCAGGTTTTTGAATTCTAAGGATTGCACCAGCCAATTACTTACCCAGCCATTACTTGCCGCCAG
>JBAUTA010000259.1:0-3652 GCA_049581985.1 Kovacikia sp. | reverse complement strand
CTCCAAAGCGGCCCCTATGCCAAACAGGACTCCGCTAAAGACCCAAAATACCTCTAACAAACCACCGCTCTGATAATCAGTCAATCGGTTCGTCGCGTACTTAAACCAGATGTCAGCAATATATAGCGAAAAAGCAGCGGCTCCAATCATCCGCCAGGATTGGGCAAACCGTCCTCCCCAAAACGCCAGCAGCAGGGTTGTCGCAATAATCAGGAGCAAAATATCGCTAATCACATAAAACCAGTCCAGGACAGGCTTTAGCGGTTTCAATAACTCTCCTAGAGATTTTGCCCATACTGGAACACGGGAATGCTCTTCGGTTGCTGGAGCCGGGGCCACCTGCTCTGTTGGAACAGCACTGGGCTGAGGTTTCTGAGTCGTAGCCGGGACGGATGTTGTAGCTGGCGATTCAGTTGGTTTCGCCTTCGTAGCAGGAACCGCTGGTTTTGAATTAGCCTTGTTAACAGGCGATGCATTGGGCGATTTTTTTGGCGCTGCGGTCGTTTGAGCCGCAACGGGCTGCATCAACACTGATTGAACTTTGGCTCCCCCTGGTACAGAAACAGCCCATGCCAGAATAATTCCCACGGCTGCGATGACAGCAACAATGCCCCACTGCCAGATCTCCAGATTTAGCCGTCTGGAAGCTACCGCCAGAACCATGCCGACGATTAGAAAGACATAGGTGAGGATAAAGAAAAAGTCTCCGGGAGAAACATCAGGCTCAATTCCTAAGTTCAACTCCCAGTAGGAAAACAGCAGATTGCCAATGAAATAGCTCAGCATACCCAAACCAATGCATAGCCAGACATTGCGTCCACTGACAATCTGAGGGCTACGCCAATTTCGGAAACAAAGAAAGGCGGCAACCAGAAAGGCGATCGCTTCAAAAAAGGAAGTCCCAGCGGAGTACCAAAACGGATGCTTTTCGCCGGGCGCTGTGACGCTAAACAGCAAAAAGAATAAAAGCGCCGCGACTGCCCAAGCGATTTCAGCAAGGACAATCGTCTGAACAGAGAGAGAAGATTTAGACTTTGATGATTTGTCCAAGGAACTGCCTACCGGAATTCAAAGGGAAGATGCGGAGAGAGAAAACGAAACCAGTCTAACTTTCCGTAAAGCCTTAAGATCAAGAGTCGAATGGTAATCGAAACTTAAGCAAATGGCACACTTCCTGAACATTTCTTCAAGCTAGTGTTGCAAATCATAAATTTTGCACCATGGGGGAGTGGGGGCTTCGCCCCCAAAAGAGGGTTTCCCCCCTTTACCCCCCCTCCAAAACTTTCGTTTTGGTCTACTAATGGTGCAAATCATAATTTTTGCACCATGGGGGGAAACCCCCTTTATCCCTCTCCAAAACCTTCGTTTTGGTCTACTAGTTGTCTGTCAGGAGCGATTTGAGAAGTCACTTAAATCTACAAAACCTATATCCTAAGAGTCTTACGGGTTTTTAAACCTGCAAAACAGTCTTGTCAGCCCCCCAGTAGAGGAAGTAGAAGCCAGGGAGCAAAGACAGAAAAGTTAAAAAGTCTGAGCTAGGGACATTTCTATCGCTTTGATTGCCTTGGTTAACTACCTTGTCAGTTGTGCAATTGGCCCTAATGCCATAGTTTACCCAGCGGAGACTGATTTAACCACCTCTGAAATAGCCCTCGATCATTACCTGGAAGATCCTGTAATGCGTCAATGGCCCGTTCCACAAAAGTGGTGTTTCCAAAATAAGCTTTGCCGATACGGTGTAACTCTTGCAGTAGTGTATTCAGGTGATGTTCTTGCCAGGGTGGAATTTGAGCTGCATTGAGGGGATCTACGGTTAAAAGATACTTCACAGCATCCGATGACTCTGTTTGAGGAAAATGCCACTGCTTAAACACATCTGCAATATCCTTCTGAAATAAGCTTGCCTGCCTGCCGCCCAGTAAGTCCTCTATGTCAATATAAACAGCCTGAAGCATTAACATGCAGGCTTTGACATAAATTGGGGAAACTGCGGCCCCTGCCGCTGGACCATCCATTTCACCTGCAAGCTGTTCCAGGCGAATCTTGCCCCAAACGCTATAACGCTCAGGCTCTTCTAAAAGAACACAGGCTTTACCCTGGTTATCTGTCAAATCTCGCCAAAAAGCCTTGGCTTCCTCCTCCTGACTAGCATTGAACACACTAATCAAACGAAAGGACTGCCCTTGATAGGTCAGGATCGGAATTTGTTGATCCTTCTTAGGATGTTGAACGCTAGAGATTTCAACATCCTGCCGTTTCAGAATAAACATGGCACTGCCGATTAACTTCTATCAGGGCGGGGTGAGGGCAAGTGGGCAAGCATTTCACCAAAAATGGGTGGATGATGAAAGGGGGGTTTGCTTAAAAACACTTTGCCAATCAATCTGAGATAATTCACACAATATCTTAATCAATTCCCATTTTCTGGCTGTCAATGTACATCTTGTCGCACATTTCAATTTTTGTAGTTGATTAGATCCACTGCGCCAGGGCATAGATTTCGGTTTTTAAGCGGAGGATAGGGGCAAATCCCCTGGTTGGGAGAAACTCTCCCCTATGCCAAGAAGCCAGGTTTATGAGCTGACGCAGCATACTAAGTTGCTTTGTGGCTGGACGGATCAACTGAATGCCGATACTGTAAGCTTATACCCTGAATAAGAGATATGAACTCACTTGCATCTGGCAGGTGATGCGATAAAGTCAGGTTACCGTACAAATTGGCTTTAGGCATTGCTGATAAGCTAGAGTTTCAAGGTGAGGGTTGGCTGACCTTTCATAACTCGCCCACAACCACTAAAATTTAACTTGATTGATCTTTGGGCTCTTAGCTCAGTGGATAGAGCAACCGCCTTCTAAGCGGTCGGTCACAGGTTCGAACCCTGTAGGGCCCGTTTTTATTGATGCACCACCATCGAGGTAGCAATCTGGTGCACGAGGCTTTTTGCTCGTTGGGAGACGATTAGCCAATCCCCCTGATTGACGGTCTGTTGAGGAAACAGGCTACCGGAAAGTCCAACTGCGATCGCCCCCGCCGCCAAAAATTCCTTCGCGTTTTCCAGGGTTACTCCCCCGGTTGGGACGAGAGGAATTTGTCCGAGCGGTCCCTGTAAGCTTTTGATATATTCAGTTCCACCTACCGCGTGGACTGGAAATACTTTGACGCTGGCTGCCCCTGCTTGCCAGGCCTGTACGATTTCAGTCGGAGACAGCGCCCCTGCTACAAGTGGCACCTCATGATTGGCGGCCAACTGGATTAACTCTGGGGCAACGTGAGGCGTGAAGAGAAACTGGGCACCCGCCGCGATCGCCTCCTGCACCTGCGTCAGGGTCAGTAATGTCCCTGCACCAATCCAATGGTCCGGCAAGGCAGAGCGCAACCAGTAAATTAACTCAGCCGGACGATCACTATTCCAGGTAATTTCAATTAACCGGATTCCCCCCTCAGCAACCGCTTTTGCCATCTGTTGACCAATCTCAAACTGATCACAGCGAATCACTGCGATCACTCGGTGCTGCCGCAGCAAGGGTAGCCACAAGGAAGGAGCCATGGGGAAAAAAGGGAATGAGGGAGGAAAGAATGGGGCAGGGACGAAGAATGGATGCCATTGATAGCCGTAGCCCTAGTATTGCAAATCATAAATTTTGCACCATG
>JBAUTA010000258.1:0-4652 GCA_049581985.1 Kovacikia sp. | reverse complement strand
GGGTGGCACCCCGTCACCAATCTGCCCTATTCGCTATTCAAATTGGTATTAGTTAGGAGAGCGTGCCAACAAGAAGATAGAGTGGGTTTTTGTTCGACAAGTTGGGAAATCTATATCTAGATTCAGGATTGAGTTTGCTTTAACCCATTTCGAGTGAGGTTTCGAGTGAGGTATCTTGACATCAAGCTATTTGGAATTGCACCCAGCTACTGATTAAAGGATTGCTCCTATTCCTGAATGGATGTTAGGTAGATAAAATAAACCATGTCCAATTTGCCACTCTACCAGAAGATTAGATTTCTTGCAGAAATCGATCTTCGGTCTGAGAACATCAACTTCTCTAACCAAAACCCAGTGTTTCCACAAGAGATCATGGCTCCAGGATTGGGTTCTCGTGGAGAATCACCTTAGGGAATCCCTACTATGCCTCAAACCATCATTCAAAACCAGCACGCGACATCAACCGAAGGCGCGTTTGATGTCGAACTACGAAAGGTCTTTAAGGTCTTTAATGGTGAAACTGCCGTCCGTAGCGTTGACCTCAGTATTTCCCAGGGAGAGTTCTTCAGTATTTTGGGACCCTCCGGCTGTGGTAAAACAACGACGCTCCGTCTGATCGCCGGATTTGAGACTCCCTCAGCGGGGGAAATCCTGATTCGGCAACAGTTGATGACTCAGGTGCCCGCCTACCGCCGACCAGTTAACACGGTCTTTCAAAGCTATGCCCTATTCAATCACTTGACTGTCCGGGAAAATATTGCCTTTGGGCTACGGTTGAAGAAACGGGGCCGGGCGGAGATTGAGGATCGGGTGAATGAAGCGCTGAAGTTGGTCAAAATGGAAACCTTTGCCAGTCGCTTTCCGGCGCAGCTTTCGGGTGGGCAGCAGCAGCGAGTTGCATTGGCGCGGGCACTGGTGAATCGTCCGGCTGTGCTGTTATTGGATGAACCGCTGGGCGCTTTGGATCTCAAACTCCGCAAGGAAATGCAGGTAGAGTTATCGAACCTGCATCGGGAATTAGGGC
This sequence comes from Kovacikia sp., assembly GCA_049581985.1. GTDB lineage: Bacteria > Cyanobacteriota > Cyanobacteriia > Leptolyngbyales > Leptolyngbyaceae > Kovacikia. The sequence goes on along the minus strand of JBAUTA010000258.1, from coordinate 3,628 downwards.
TGACCTTTGTGATGGTCACTCACGACCAGGAGGAAGCCCTCAGTCTCTCCGATCGAATTGCGGTGATGAATGAGGGCAAAGTTGAGCAGATTGACACCCCTAATCGGATTTATGAACAGCCCCAAACTCCCTTTGTGGCAGATTTCATCGGAGACACCAACCTGTTTCCCGGTAAGATCGAGGGTTCTCATCCGGAAATGCTCTGGGTTATCACCACAAAGGGGCTAAAGATGAAAGTGAAACCCCCCGTAACAGGGAATCCGCTTTCAGGTTCGATCGTCGTAAGTGTTCGTCCCGAAAAAATTCAGGTTAGCCGCTCCAAACCAGCAGACTCCGTTAACTGGTTTGAAGGACGGTTGATGACTGTCATGTATTTAGGCACCCACGTGCATTGTTTAGTCGAGCTGAAGTCGGGAGAACGGCTGACTGTCATGCAACCTAACACGATCGGCAACCTCCCCGACCCCCACACTCCTATCTATGTCTATTGGACCTTTGATAATTGTCTGGCGATTCCTGTCTAAAGCTTGTCTAAGGCTATGCCAGCCAAAGAATCAAGGATAAAAAAACGCTCTCCCCCCTCTCCCTATCTCCCTCTTCCCGTGGTCCCTTCCCTCCCTTCCCCCCAACCACTCAATCGGCGCAGTTTTTTGCAAACCTCAGCGGCAGCTCTGTCGGGGCTGACCCTTTCAAGCTGCGGGTGGACCTTAGCAGAAGTGCATCCGGTTCAGAAAAAGTCTGGATCTGATGATGAACTCCATATTTATACCTGGTCGAACTATATCGATAATGCCTTGCTAGAGGAATTTACGGCCCAAACTGGAATTAAAGTCATTGCTGATATTTTTGACTCTAATGAAACCATGCTGGCGACGGTTCAGGCAGGTAAAGGCACGGCGTATAGCGTCATCTACCCTTCTGACTACAGTGTGACCAAGATGGTCCAATTGAAGCTGCTGCAACTGCTTGACCGCTCCCGCCTGGTTGGATTAGAAAACATCATGCCGAAATTTCAGAAATCGGTGCATGATTTTGGCAATCGTTATAGTGTCCCGATTAGTTGGGGCACCACTGGTTTTATCTACAATAGCGACAAGCTAAATCCTCCCCCTGAGGATTGGGGCTACCTGTGGAGCAATCAGCGTCAACTTTCTCGCCGTCTCACTTTGCTGAATGATGTGCGAGAGGTGATGGGAGGGGTGTTGAAATCTCTGGGCTACTCCTATAACTCCACGAATTCGCAGGAAATCCGGCAGGCCTATGAGCGGCTAGAAGGTCTGAAGCCTGCGATCGCCACCTTTACGACGGATGCCTGGCGCGATCAGCTGGTAGCAGGAGATTTGCTCCTATCAATGGGGTATTCAGTGGATGCCATGTTGGTTGCCAAGCAAGACTCAAAGTTTGAGTACGTTATTCCCAAGAGCGGCACCTCCCTCTGGAGTGACACCATGGTAATTCCCAAAACGGCTCCTAATCCCGATGCGGCCTACGCTTGGATTAATTACATGCTGCAACCTGCTGTAGGGGCTCAGGTAACGCAAAGGCTACTGTTTGCGACGCCCAATCAGGCTGCCTATGATCAGCTTCCCGCCCCCCTGCGGGATAACGACATTCTGTTTCCGCCTGAATCTTTGCTCGAAAGATCGGAAGGAATTGCCCCGGTTAGCCCGTCCGTCGCAGAGCTTTACGATAAATTTTGGACTCAGTTAACAAGTAGTTAAATCCCTTATGTCCCAGGCTCCCCCAATTACACCCAAATCTCAAAAGTCGCCCGCAGAAACTCCCCGCTGGGTTGAGCCTCTGGTCTTGCTGGGACCAACGGGCATTTGGTTGGGGTTGTTGCTGGTGATTCCAACCCTGCTGATTTTTGAGTTGAGTCTGGTGCCAGGAATTCGACCAGGCGAGGTGGTGAATCCTTCTGGGCTGGGCAATTACGCACTGATTTTCCAGCCGATTTATCTTCAGGTGATTGGGCGATCGCTCTTTTTCGCCCTGGGCACCACCATTATTTGCCTGCTGTTGGGCTTTCCGGTGGCCTATTGGATGGCTTTAATCGTTCCTAAACGCTGGCAGAATCTGGTGATGGTGGGATTTGTGCTGCCCCTGTGGACCTCTTCCCTGCTGCGATCCTACGCCTGGATTACTATTCTGCGCCCGACGGGGGTTTTTAACACTGTGCTAACCAGTTTTGGACTGCCTCCCCTGGATATTCTCAACCGTTCTCCTGCTGTCTTTATTGGCATGAGCTATAGTTTGCTGCCCTATATGGTGCTGATTCTTTATGCCTCGCTGGAAAAGTTAGACAGACGCCTACTTGAAGCTGCTGCCGATTTGGGTGCCAATCCTCGGCAGGTTTTCTGGAAAGTGACGGTTCCCCAAACCCTACCGGGGATTGCGGCAGGTGCCCTACTGGTGTTCATTACCGGGCTGGGAGACTTTGTTGATCCTGAGTTGTTGGGAGGTGCCTCCAGCATGACAGCGGCTCGGCTGATCTATAACCAATTCCTGGGGGCCACTCAAAACTGGGGTTTTGGTTCTGCCCTTAGTATGTTAATGATTCTGGCAGTTAGTATTTCGATCGCCCTACTGATTCGATACGGTGATAGAAATGCGAGTGGAGTCTAGAACCCAAACCCAAAGGATCAAGGATGAGGGCTAAAGGCTAAAGGCTAAAGGCTAAACAATCATCCAGCATCCGGCATCCTTTATTTTTTATCCTTTTCTACCCATGCCTCCCCGTCCTCCTTCCCCTTCTAAACTTCCCTTCTCCTGGCAGGCGCTATTTTCCCTGGTAATGTTTGGGTTTATGTATCTGCCGATCCTGGTTTTGGCTTTTTACAGTTTCAACCAGTCTCCCTATAGTGCTGGGTGGCAGGGATTTACGTGGGACTGGTACGAAAAATTCTTTAACGACACAAGGATTCTGTCAGCCCTGCTGGATAGTTTGACGGTTGCAATTTTTGCTGTTTCAATTGCTGCGGTGATTGGAACCTTAATGGCAGTTGGCCTGGCACGCTATCAGTTTCCTGGTAAAGGGCTTTATCGGGGAATTTCCTATTTGCCCCTCATCATTCCCGATATCGCGATCGCGGTTTCTACCCTGGTGTTTCTGGCAGCGATCGCCATCCCCTTTAGCGGCGGCGCGATTCAGTTAAGTCTATGGACGATCGTTGCGGCTCATGTCGTTTTCTGTCTGTCCTATGTGGCGCTGGTGGTTTCCACCCGCCTGACAAATTTGAATCCCCATCTAGAAGAAGCTGCCTTAGATCTGGGCGCAACTCCAGTTCAAGCATTTATCCAGGTCATGCTGCCAGAGTTAATGCCTGCCATTATCTCCGGTTGTTTACTGGCATTTGTGCTGAGCATGGATGACTTTTTGATCGCTAGCTTTACCGCAGGCGGCGGTGCCAATACGCTTCCCATGGAAATCTTTAGCCGCATTCGAACGGGCGTCAAACCAGATATTAATGCTCTTAGCGTTGTCCTAATCCTGTCGTCCGGTTTCCTATTTTTTGCAGCAGAATTTATCCGCTATCGGAGTGAACGAAAACGCCTGGGATAACCCATCGGTGGCGGGTCAAACTAGGTAGTAGGTTAGGTAGTGGGTCAAAAAAACAATTAGAGACGT
>JBAUTA010000257.1:0-8822 GCA_049581985.1 Kovacikia sp. | reverse complement strand
CTTATCCCTATGAGGCGGGGGGCGGCAAAGAATTGGGCTTAACCCGAGATGGGTGTCCACCGGAGCCTTAAGGGGAAGGGTGCTTTAGCCTGCTCCCTAAATTTGCCTGCTTCTTAAACCAGATATTTCGCTTTGTCGCCCATCGTGTAGGTAAACTTGTGTCAAGACAGCAAATTGCTGTGATTTCAGGTAAACAAAGTTTGTGGGGACTATGGGGAGTTTCGCGATCGCGATTATCATTGCAGCCGCTTTGTTGCTGGCTGGGCTGTTGGCGTTAGAGATTCAGTATCGCCGTCGTCTTGGAAACAAGCTGGACCTGACGCCAGGTAACTGGCAACTGGCAGGATACGAACCTCAACGCTACTTGCTGGTGGGTGAGTTAGAATTTCGCAACCTGACCCGCCGCCTGGAAGTGATGGTGCCAGAGATCCAGGTTGACGTGAAGTTGTTGTCAGCAGGCAGCCTGGAGGGAATTACGACAACGACTCAGATCACGCCCCAGTTTCAAGACGGGAATTCTAGAGCCGATGGCTACTGGGAGGCCCATATCGTCAAGCTTGGCAAGGTTGATCCGATCGAAATCACCGTCGAGATCCAGGGGGCAGACCTGAGCCAGCTAACCGTTGCCTGGATTCAAATCCACTACGTAACCTACGGTCCTCAGGGGCGGATCCCCAAGGTTCGCCATGTGATTGTGCCGTTGACCTTTCCTTCCCCCCAAGACTCCAAAAATTGGCGTCCGGCAACCAACGCGGATGTGCTACCCATTCGCACCCATCTGTTAACTCACCTGGACGATCCGGTGGAAGTGGTGCAACGCTATGTTCTGCCCAATGCCCAACCGGGAGATGTGGTGACGATCGGGGAAACTCCCATCGCCATCATGCAAGGTCGGTTCCGCCATCCCAGCAGCATCCAACCGGGGTGGGTTGCCAGACGGCTTTGCTATCTGTTTCTACCAACGTCCAGTCTGGCAACCGCCTGCGGCATGCAAGCTCTGGTTGACATCGTGGGACCTGGGCGGGTGCTGTTTGCGTTTTTGGCCGGCGCGATCGCCAAAATCTTCGGCAAACCCGGTATGTTCTATCAACTAGCAGGCGAACAAGCCCGCCTGATTGACGACGTGACTGGCACGCTGCCGCCCTACGATCAGTTTATTGTCCTGGGTCCCGAAAACCCCCAGGCGGTGGTTGACCAAATTCAGAGGAAAACTGGTCTGTCTGCGGCGATCGTAGATGTGAACGACTTGAAAGCCGTTAAAATACTAGCAGCTACGTCTGACATCGCGCCCCAATTCCTAGCCCAGGCCCTGCTTCGGAACCCGGCAGGCAATGCCGCCGAACAAACCCCGGTGGTCTTAATTCGACCCGTCACAGCGAAAACTTAGGGAATTATCCCAACCAATCCTGTGGACATCTTTACAGAAATGGGGTTTATCAGGCAAACCGATTAGAATATATAGTGAGCAATATTTCCTTTGACCTGCTGCCTGCGGCTTGTTGCCGTTTTAGATAAGATGACTCAAGTTACTGCCAAAGATACCCAGATTGTCATTCGCCCAGTTCAATACCGGGATCTGGAAGTCGTTGAGCGTCTCCATGCGGAGGAACTTGAGGCGGACAATATCCGCAGCTCAATCGACTCAGATAGACCCTTTAAGGTTCTGGCGCTGCGCCCCTGGAATGGTTTATTTAGAGCGCTGAACCTGCTTCTAAAACCCTTGCAGCATTCTTCCCTGAGCTATCTCGCCGAGCAGGCTAATACCATTCGAGGGGCTATCCGGGTTTCTCCGTTTAATCGAGCCCGGAGTACCTGGCGCGTAGATCGGGTTGCGGTTAATTGTAGTCCCTGTTTGTCGGAGAGCGAAGTCGTTTCTGAAGTAACCGACGACTCTCCTGAAACGCAGCCGAAAGCTGAACAAACTGTCCCTAAGCTTTGTTTATCCGATGTGGGCTCTTTGCTCCTGCGGTATTGCTTCGACACAATTTGGGAAGCGCGTACCTGGTTGTTGGAGGTCAACGTCAGTGATAAGGAATCGTTGGCACTCTATCGCGAAAACGGGTTTCAGCCCCTAGCCCAGATTACCTACTGGGCGATCGCCCCCGAACAGCTTCAGGAGCTGACCGAACGCGAGCCCGCCCTGCCCAACCTGCTGCCCGTCAGCAATGCCGATGCCCAACTGCTCTATCAACTCGATACGGCTTCCATGCCGCCTCTGGTGCGTCAGGTTTTTGATCGCCACATTCTAGACTTCAAGACCAGCCTGATTCGTTCCCTTCTGGAAGGCTTAAAGCATTGGTTGAACCACACTGAAATGGTCAGTGGTTATGTGTTTGAGTCCCAGCGTAAAGCAGCGATCGGCTACTTCCAGATCCAACTCTGCCGGGATGGCTCCCAACCCCATCAGGCAGAGCTAACGGTTCATCCTGCCTATACCTGGCTCTACCCGGAGTTGACGTCTCAAATGGCGCGCATTGTTCAAGACCTGCCTGCCCAGTCTCTCCAACTTGCCTCTTCTGACTACCAACCAGAACGGGAAGAATATCTGCAACGACTGGGAGCTACCCGCATTTCCCACACCCTCATGATGTCGCGCTCTGTTTGGCACAAAGTGAGGGAATCTAAGCCAAACGCACTGGAAGGACTCCAATTCCCAGAGGTTCTACAAAGCTTAAAACCTGCTCGCAAACCTGTGCCCAGCCGGATTTCTACCCTGCAATCAGTGATTCAGCTACCCCCAGAGGTTAAGGTCGATGCTAATCTGACACCGCAACCAGACAGTATTCCTTCTAAATCTCCTGGCCAGAACAAAAAATCCGCTGGACGCAGCACAAAACGCATTTTCAGACTCCATGTCCCGACCGATTTCTCCGATCCACCTCAAGAAGGCCCCTGTTGTTAGATGGAAGAATCGGGGATTTCAATTAAGTTTAGTTAAGTACAGCTGGCTTGCAAGCAGAGTCAGGCAGTTAGCATTCATCTCACTCAAATCTGAACCTCTTCCATGCGAATTTCTGCTTTAGGGCTTGATGTGGGAAGGAAGCGAATAGGGGTTGCGGGTTGTGATGGGACGGGTTTAATTGCAACCGGGTTAACCACAATCGAGCGGAGATCGTTCGATTACGTATTCATGCAGCTTCAACAACTAGCCCAGCAACGTCAGGTGCAGATTCTAGTTGTTGGGTTACCCTATTCTATGGATGGCACATTAGGCTTTCAGGCCCGGCATGTGCAAAGGTTTGCCACAGCGATGTCAGGTGCCCTCCAACTCCCTTTGGAATATATTGATGAACGGCTAACCTCGGTTCAGGCAAAACAACTCCTCCATGCAGAAAACCTATCCCCCTCGCGCAATAAAGAATTGGTCGATCGCAAAGCTGCGTCCCTGATTCTGCAACAATGGTTGGATGAACGTCGGATGAAGGATAGGGAGGAGAGATAAAAGAGTTAAGAGTTAAGAGTTAAGAGTTATTATTGACTACTGACCCCTAGCTTCTGGCTTCTACTCTCCTACCACCTACTACCTACTAAAAATCTAAAATTCGAAATGGGGGTTCGAGTATGCACGAAGATGACATTGAGATGGAGATGGAAACCGTGACAATCACTGATGATGCGGGGCGGACCCTCTCCTGTACAATTGAGCATTCTCTAGAACTCGAAGGTCAGGAATATGCGTTGTTGCTTCCAGTAGACTCTCCAGTAGAGATTGTGGCCTGGCAAGAGGATGGGGATGAAGAAGAAGCCGTTCCGGTGGAAGAAGATAGTCAGATTGACCTGCTTTTCCCGATCGCTAAAGTCGTGCTCGAAGAGCAAAACTTAATTCTTAAGCGCACAGCCATCACACTCACGGTTAAGGGTGATTTACCCGACTATGTGGCTGAAGAGGGGCTTGAAGACTTAGAATCCGCAGATGGAGATGGAGAAGAAGAGGAACTGCAATTTCTAGCTAGCTTCTACTATAAAGAACAGGAATTTGGCGTCTATGCTCCACTCAATCCATTTTTTATTCTGGCAAAGATAGATGAGGACAATCAGCCCCACTTGCTTTCGCCAGAGGAGCTGAAACAGATAGAACCCTTATTACCCATGATTGAAGAACAGATACAAGATCAGATGTTGGACCAGTTCGAGTAGATTGAAACTCCAGTTCAGTCATGAATGAATCATGAAAGTGGCTAAGAATCTTCCCTCAAAAACAACTCAACATCCTCGCCAGCAACCGACTCCAAAACGTTCAAAAGGATCAGTGATTTGGCTTCTGGTTCTGGCAGCACTGGGCATTTCTGCCTGGCAAGGGTGGCAGTGGTGGAGTTGGGCAAGTGCGGCTCCTGCGCCTGCTGGAACAACTGTACCCGCCAAAGCAGTGAATTTACAAATTTCCCAGGGAACCTCGGCCCAGGAAATCGGCAAAGACTTGGAAGCCTTAGGGGTGATTCGCTCGGCAACTGCCTGGAATCTCTGGACGCGTTGGCTTATGTTTAGCGAGCCCCAGGGTGGATTTCAGGCAGGGATCTATCAAATATCGGCGGCTCAGCCAATGGCTGAGATCGCTGCAAAAATTTGGACTGGCGATGTCGTCCACGCCAAGTTCACCATTCCTGAAGGCTGGTCCCTGAAGCAAATGGCAGCCTATTTTGAAAAACAGGGCTTCTTCCCAGCCCAGGATTTCCTCAATGCAGCCCATCAGTTTCCCCTAGAGCAATATTCCTGGTTACCTCGTGGTTCCACTACCGCCCTGCATCGGTTAGAGGGTTTCCTGTTTCCAGACACCTATCAAGTTGCAGGAAGCCCTACTCCAGAGGCTATTTTAAAGCAAATGCTCGATCGGTTTGAGCAGGCAGCAGTCCCGCTTTACCAGCAAAGATCCACCAAAAGCTCCCTCAGCTTTGCCGAATGGGTTACCCTGGCAAGCATTGTAGAAAAAGAAGCCGTCATTCCTCAGGAACGGTCCTTAATTGCAGGGGTATTTCTCAATCGACTAAGAAAAAGTATTCCCCTGGGGGCTGACCCGACCGTTGAGTATGCCCTGGGCATTCAACAAACCCCTGACAACCCACTCACTCTTGAGCAAGTCAGAACCGCTTCTCCCTACAATACCTATCTAAACTCCGGCTTACCCCCGACTCCGATCGCCAGTCCTGGAATTGCCAGCCTCAAAGCAGTACTTTACCCAGAAAACACCGATTACCTGTACTTTGTTGCGAGGTACGATGGTACCCATATCTTTAGTCGCACACTGAAAGACCACCAGTCTGCCCAAACGCAGATTCATGACAAACTGGATGCATCAAAATCTGCCAAACCCTAGACCAGGGTGGCAGCGAATAGATGGTAGGTGGAGGATTCTTCAATCCCCACCTTTTGATCCCTTATTCCTCATTCTTCATTCCCTCCTAACCTATGTCTTGGGGCGAACTTTTACAACCCAATTTGGTGCTGCATGGAGCCATTCTCAAGCTCACACCAGAGATTTTGAAACACTATCATTTGAAAGGATTGGTACTTGACGTAGACGAGACCCTGGTTCCGCTGCGAGCCGCCGAGGCCTCCGTAGAATTACTGCCCTGGGTCGAAGAGGTACGTCAAGTTGCCTCCCTTTGGCTGGTTAGCAACAATATCAGCGAAGCCCGAATTCGTCGGATTGCCAAAGCCCTTGATTTGCCCTACATTGCCGGGGCTGCTAAACCATCTCGTCGTAAGTTAAGAAAAGCGGTGGAGGCAATGAATCTTCCCACAGAAAACGTGGGCATGGTGGGCGATCGCCTATTTACCGACGTTCTGGCGGGTAACCGCCTCGGTATGTTTACGATTTTGGTCGAACCGATGGTGAATCCCAACGACGTGGTTAAACGTTCTCCCCTCCATTCCTTTGAAGTCTGGTTATCTCAAGCTTTGGGAGCCTCCTTCCTGCCTGACAAATGAGGGCAAAACAAAAGTTTACAAAAGCTCACAAATCCTGAAAAAACAAAACATAAAGAAAACATTATGAAATACCGGATCCCCCAGGGCGTCTGTCAGAATAATCACAGTTGAAATAGGGTCAGCGTCTATAAAGACCCTACTCATAAATCCCTGTGAATACTTGTGTAAAGCGCTAGTCCTTGCTAATAAAGGAACTGGCGCTTTGCCATTTGAACGGAGCTTCCCCCTCGAAAAGACAATGCCTCCATGCTTCAAACTTTGGTCGTTAAAGTTGGCACCTCTAGCCTGACTCAACCGGATACGGGACTGTTATCCCTCTCCACGATCGCCAGTCTCGTAGAAACCTTGAGTAGTTTACGGCAGCAGGGACATCGAGTCGTCTTAGTCTCATCGGGCGCAGTCGGGGTTGGTTGTGCCCGTTTGGGAATGACGGAACGTCCCCGCACCATTGCGCTCAAGCAGGCCGTTGCGGCTGTGGGACAGGGACGCCTAATCCGGGTTTACGATGACCTGTTTACCACGCTGCAGCAGCCGATCGCCCAGGTGCTTTTAACTCGCAGCGATCTGGTGCAACGCAGTAGCTACATTAACGTCGAGCGGACTTTTCAGGAATTGCTGGAGCTGGGCGTTATTCCGATCGTGAATGAGAACGATACCGTTGCGGTTGACGAACTCAAATTCGGTGATAACGATACCCTTTCAGCATTGGTTGCCAGTCTGGTACGCGCAGATTGGTTGTTTCTCATGACTGATGTAGACCGGCTCTATTCCGCTGACCCCCGCAATAACCCCGACGCTCAACCCATTCTGCGAGTTGACCATATTAACCAACTTAAGGAACTCCAGGTAAAAATGGGAGATCGGGGCTCTCGTTGGGGAACGGGTGGCATGGTGACTAAAATTTCGGCGGCCCAAATTGCCACGGGCGCAGGGGTGCGTACGGTAATCATGGAGGGGCGGTTTCCTCAGAATATCGAGAAAACACTTCGGGGTGAGCCAATTGGAACTCGGTTTGAACCTCAAGTCAGACCCGTAAATGCCCGCAAACGCTGGATAGCCCATGGCCTGGTTCCTGTTGGCAAACTCTACCTGGACGATGGAGCAGTCCGTGCTATCCGGACTGCGGGTAGGTCGCTGCTGGCAGCAGGGATTATCCATATCGAAGGGGATTTCCAACCTCAAGATGCGGTGCAGTTGTGTGATCACAGCGGGCAGGAAGTTGCCAGGGGGTTGGTCAATTACACCAGTGACGAACTGGAAAAAATTAAGGGCTGTCGATCGGAGGCAGTCGTCACCATCCTGGGCTATCCCGGTGCCGAAACCGTTGTCCACCGAGATAATTTAACGTTGAGTTCTTAGAAAAATCGCTGTATCCCGCCTGTTATAGCGGTTTTCACTTGGGTAAAGTACAAAAATGAGAGGTACAGTGGAATGCGAAGCACCCTCACTGTAACTCCCGCCCTTGAAAAGGGCTATATAGCTGTCGCCATAGAACGTCCCGGATTACCGCCAACGTACACGGTAGCGGGTTAAAAGAATGCTGACCAACATACAGAGCAGGGACGCAGAGACGATCACATCTGCCAGGTAGCTGGGTAAGTTGGCAGCACGGCTCATGGCATCTGCACCCACATAAATGGCAGCGATGAAGATGGCAGAAAAGAGAACGCCGATCGGGTGAAGTTGGGCCAGCATTGCCACAATAATTCCGGTGTAGCCAAAGCCAGGAGACAGATCCAGACTAAGGTAGCCCTTCAGTCCGGCAACTTCACTACCCCCCCCCATGCCCGCCAGTCCGCCACTCAAAAGTGCCGTAAGCAGGATCACCCAGTTGATCGGGATGCCAGCAAACAGGGCGGCCCGTTGGTTTGCCCCGATCGCCTTCATCCGATAGCCCAACACGGCACGACTGTTGATCACCCAGACCAAAATGGCGCAGACAATGGCAACCATCAGCCCCCAGTGGGTACGACCGATCAGCTTGGTGAGGGTCGCTTCAGCAATGACTGGCGTTGCCTGGGGCCAGCCCAGGGCGGAGGGATCTTTGAGCGGACCTTCTACCAGATAGCTGACGACTAGCAAAACGATAAAGTTGAGCAACAAGGTGGTAACCACCTCATCGACCTGAATCCGGGTTTTGAGGATGGCAGGAATCAACAACAGCACCCCACCAAACAGGAAACCAGCCCCGAAAATTAACGGCAGCAATAGGAACGAGGGTAATGCAATTAGCCCGGTGCCAAAAAGCGTCGCCGCGATCGCCCCGGCATAGAACTGCCCCTCTGCCCCAATATTCCAAAATCGGGTCCGAAAGGCGATCGCCACCCCCAATCCGGTAAACATTAATGGCGTTGCTCGCGACAATGTTTCAGAAATGGCAAAGCCCGACCCCAAAGCCCCTTTCAGCAGAACGCCATAGGATTGTAGGGCTGGCACACCGGTCCAGGAAACTAAGGGGATGCAAAGAATCAGGGCAGCGGCGATCGCCGCGATCGGTGCAATGACTGCCAGGAAAAAAGGAATCTGCTCTCGTCGCTCAAGTTGCATGGGGTCAGGGGGTAGGGGTGAGGGAAATCTGGGTTTTGTCAGTCATACAGCCGAGATCCTCAGATCTAATGCTCCAAACCCGATTGATATTTAGCGATCGCCTATTGTTGCGCTTAAGGATCGGCGTTCATACAGTGGTTCGAAACATTATTTCCTGCCATCATCAAGCCAATTTCTCGGACTGAAATATTTTCGGCAGCAATGGATTGGGAGAGCTTTCCCTTATAGAACCGATTTGACATCTTTATAATGGTAAATAAAGGCACCTACAATCCTTTAATCTAGTCGCTATGGCATATTCGAGCAGTCTGACTGACACAGAATGGGAAATTCTTGAACCCCTGTTGCCT
>JBAUTA010000256.1:0-7595 GCA_049581985.1 Kovacikia sp. | reverse complement strand
TGGCAATTTCTTGAATCCGAGCCTGGGAAAAAACACCCCGAGAGGTCAGTAGCTCAACGAAATAGGAGCGATTCAGCCGTGCCACCTGATCCGCCACCTCAGCTGGATCCGCATCCGGATCGTAGAGCACAGAACGGAAATCCTTGGCGATCGTGGTCTGGTTCATCTGCCAGGAGTAGGTATGCAGCAGATAGTGCTCAACATCGGTGCGAATAGTGCCGGGACTCAACCCATCCGACCTATCCCCCTGCAACTGTTTGACAACCTTAGCCGATTGTTCAGTTACGCGATCGGGTGCTGTTTTGACCCGCTCCAAAATCTTCTCCAGATCAAGGTCTGAGAGATCGGTGCGTCCGACTAACAGGCCGATCGCCGTATTTAACCCAGACTGTAGCGTTTGCTGTAGCCCCGTAGACTTTTGTTCAGAGGCTGCCGTCTGCGCCTGCCCCCGCTCTGCCAGCAACCGATCTAATCTGGCATTTAATTCATCTACTTTTAGTTGCCCCGGTTGGGCAGATTTCAGGTAGTCCACCAGCTCGGATACCTGATCGCGCCGTTGCCGCCGACCCAGGGTTTGTTGCCAGACTCCTTCTAACAAATCGGCAAGCCGGGTTACTTCTTCTTTGGTGAAATCAGTACGACGGCTGATCAGATCAATAAAGGTTCGGCGATCGACCTGACGCAAATGGTCGTTTTCTGTCAACGCTGCAAACTCTGGATCATTGAGGAGATCCTCAAAATCCCTGCGAATTTTGGATAGATCAAAGCCTGGTAACTGGAGACGCCCGATATAATCCTGAATAGACTCCCGGATGTGCTCTGGATCAACCCCAGCAGTTAGCTCATTGCGCACCGCTGCTGCAACCGCTTCAGCCGTAGAGACAACCTGTTGCTGGGCAACCTTGCCCCCAATTGCCGCTGAAGCCGTCCCCAAAATAGCTTGAAACCCTGAAGTAGCAGCTCCAACGACCGACCCGACGAGGGAGCCAATCGTAGTCGAACTGACCCACACCAGCAAGGAAAAGTAGGTGGCCCAAATTACTAACCCCACCGTTGCCCCTAACAGGGGTGCGGTCAGCAAGCTCATTTGAACCGCCAGATAGCAGGCGGCAAACAGGGCGATCGTGACCGTAATCAACGTCCAAAGACCTACGCCAAAACCAATCTTGCGGATTGACAGGCCGTCCTCGGCATCCTCCTCTGAATGGGAGGAACGCCCCAGATAGGAAATCCCTGCTGCAACAGAAAGATTGGTAAACAGAAGTTGAAACCCAAAGGCTAATAAAACCCCTGATATGAGAGCAGTAAAAAAATGGGGCCCAGAGAATACCACTGATGCTGCTTCCGGGGTATTGAGTCTTGATGTATCGGGGGCAAAGGGAGCCTGGGCCAGCCAGACAATCTTGCCGAAGAGTCCCATGCGAAATGGCCCCGTGCCAAATAGCTGCGGGAATAACGTAATTCCAACCATTATCCTCTCCTGGGAATAACCTTTTCGTAAATTGAAATTGAGCGCTGATGCAATACTGCTTTGGGAAAATCATCCCTATTCAATTAAGAGTCTTTCTTAAACTTAAAACCGACCTCCCTCGCAGGTAGGAACTTAGTTAAAGTCCGAATAAAAAGGGTGGTTTGCTAGTAGCAAACCACCCTTTTTATTCGGACTAAGCTTTGTTCTAGGACTTTTCCCAGAGATTTTTCACCCCTTCAGGCAAGCAATCTGCAATTTCTTGAATCCGCTCTTCAGATAATTCATCCTTGGTGGCAGAAAATACCGCTTTGATCACTGTCTCCGCATCAGTGGTGGGAGGAATATCCCCTTCTCTCGCAACTCTACTAATGAAAAAATTTGAATCCATCCCAAGCAGTGCTGCTCCCTGTAAAGATTGAGGAATTTTACTAAAAAATCCAACGATCGGATTTGCGTCTTTCCTGTAGTCAGCCTTCTCTAAATCCTGGGGAGCTTGATCTTGCGTAGAAACAGACTCTCTATACCGTTCGTTTTCAACATGCTTAACAGTACTCTTTGTGATCAAGTCCCGCATCACCCGCAGGACAACTTCCGTAATGTCTATGGCATCGTAGGGATCAGCCAGCTTCCCCTGAGTCATTACCTTCTCAAGAAAGGATCGATCCTGATCGTCAAATGAGTTTCTCCATCCCTCCGTTGTAACTTCGGGAGAGTCCACCCTTTGCCCTGGAGTTGTATGCTCTTGAACGGTTTCCGGTTGATTTCCCTTAGTTTCCTCAGCCATTTTATGCTCCCTCTGATCTACTCTAATGGCCAGACAAAGTCTAGATCCATCTGCTTCTAACATCATCCCCTTAGGGCGATCGAGCATGTCTACCTGATTATTTCCTTCGATGCTGCAAGTTTTTACAGGCAATTATAGCGATTTGCACTTGGGTGAAGTCCAAAAATGTGAGGTACAGTGGTGTGCGAAGCACTCTCACTGCACCTCACTCCCTTGAAAAGGGCTATAAGTAAAGCCCTACATTCAGAATGCCTTTACTAACGATTGTCCACTTCCTCCAGCCAGTTCCACCTTGGTTTCCCGTTGAGGGGGAGACCAATTTCCCTGCTTTGCAACAATCTCAATCCTTACCTGCTGCGCCTCCTGGCGCGTTTGGTAAGTGGTGGTTGTCCAGGCACCTGTGCGATAGGCAAAACTGGATCCATCATCTTCGTAAAGAGTCCACTGTCCGTCCCCAGGATACACTTTCAGCGTTAGTTCACTTAAGGCATGTTGATCGACATACTGCATCACTGGTTGCATCGGAATAATTGCGCCTGCTCTGGCATAAAGCGGCATTCGCTCTAAGGGTGCGTGCGCCAGAATGTGGGTCGGTCCTTCGTAACGATCGTGGCTCCACCAGTCGTACCAGGTTCCTTCAGGTAGATAAACCGCCCGATACTCCACCCCAGGGCGATAGATGGGGGCTGCCAGCAAAAATGGACCTAACATGACCTGATCGTGGAGGGCATAGGTGTAGGAATCCTGGGGATAGTGATAAAGCAGGGGGCGGAGAATCGGTGCGCCAGTGGTTGAGGCTTCCCAAAACAGGCTGTAGAGGTAGGGCAGCAGGCGATAGCGCAATTCGATGCATTCACGACAAATGCGCTCGACCCGATCGCCAAAGGTCCAGGGTTCATGTTGGGCCGTAGTGAGGGCTGAATGTCCTCGCATAAAGGGGTAAAGCATGCCGACCTGCATCCAGCGGGCGAACAATTCGGCTGTGGCATTGCCAGCGAACCCCCCAATGTCACAACCGACGAAGGGAACCCCTGATAAGCCCATATTGCAAAGCATCGGCAGGGATGTTTCCAGATGATCCCACAAAGAATGGTTGTCTCCCATCCACACCGACGACCAACGCTGGATGCCCGCAAATCCCGATCGGGTCAGCACAAACGATCGCTCTTCTGGACGCAGTTTTTCCAATGCCTGGTAGGAAGCCTGGGCCATTTTCAACCCATATAGATTATGGGTTTCTGCATGGGTTGCCTGTTCTGCCACCGGACCTTGAGGTGCATCTAAGGGGAAGTAAATTTTTTCCCCTTCATCGCCAAAGGGGCGATCGTTCAGGCAGGGTTCATTCATGTCGTTCCAGATACCCGCGACCCCCGCATCCGTTAGCACCTGATGCTGTTCTCCCCACCACTGTTGCACTTCGGGCCGGATAAAGTCTGGAAATACGGCTTTGTCGGGCCAGACATAACCATGAAAGAGAACCCCATCCGATTTACGCACGAAATAATCCTGTTCCAATCCCTGTTCAAAGATGGAATAGTTGGATTCCGGCTCGTATTTCACCCCTGGATCGACGATCGTCACCGTCTTAAATCCATTCTCTGCCAATTCTTGCAACAATGCTTTAGGGTTCGGAAACCGCCGTTGATGCCAGGTGAAGACCCGGTAGCCCTGCATATAGTCGATATCCAGATGAATTACGTCACAGGGAATTCGACGCTGGCGAAAGGTTCGCGCCAATTCTCGCACCACTTCTTCCGATTCATAGCTCCAGCGACACTGATGATAGCCCAGTGCCCATTTGGGTGGCAGCGGCATGTATCCCGTTAGTTCAGCATAGGTTGCAAGAATTTGAGCGGGGGCAGGACCGTAGATGATGTAGTAGTCCAATTCAGGAGCACGGGTAGTCATCTGCCAGGTGCCATATTTCTGTGCGCCTAAATCGAACTGGCTCCAAAAACTGGAATTGAGAAAAATTCCATAGCTCAACTCAGGTCGTAACGCTATAAAAAACGGAATGGCCTGATACATTTCATCGGTTTGGGAACTGAAATCTAGAGCATCTACCGTCCAATTTGTTTTGCGTTCTGCCAGCTTGTCGAGAAAACCTGTGCGTTCACCAAACCCATAGAAGTGTTCGTTCGCTTCAATTTTTTTCCAGGCAGCCACACCGCTAGTCGACCAGGCCATCCCCAAATCCGTATCCTCCACAAAGGATTGACCCGCTTGATTGCAACAGACCATGCGGCAGGGAGTGCGATCGATGAAAATGCTGATTTGTTCCGTCTTGAGGACGATCGCATCCCCTTCCATTTCCACCTCGAACGGCACCCTGGCCCACTCCGCATCCTCTCGCGCCACCGCCCAGGAACGACGGGGAGCAAAGTCTCCCGTCGGTGCCAGCCGAACGCGAATCAGATTAGGTGCCAAAACCGTAAGCAGTAATCGGGGACCGTCACAATCCAAACAAATACCCCGTTCATTTTGCTCAACCCGTTGCACTGTCCCCAAGGGTGTCCAGGCTTGGGCAGTGGTGGGTAATTTTCCAAAATACTGTGGCATAGAGACTGTGCCTGGAGAACGATGAATCAGGGTTAACCCTGCAATAGCGATTCGGTGCCATCAATCCAAATTTCTGTCCCCGAAATGTGGCTGGATGCATCAGAAGCGAGGAACAATACAAGTTGCGCCACCTGTTCAGCCGTACCGGGTTGGCCATCGGTCAGCGGAATCCGGCCCTGAGGAAATTCTACAGGTTCTTTGATTTGTTCTAGATTTCGTTGTTGGGTGTTTTCGTTGATGTCAGTTGTGATGGCTCCTGGACAAATGACGTTTACCCGAATTCGATATTTTGCCAGTTCCAGCGCAACCATTTTGGTGAAAGCAACCTGAGCCGCTTTAGAACATGAATAGGCAGTGGCACCAGTGTTACTGAAAATGCGAGTGCCGTTGACAGAAGCGGTGATAATCACTGATCCTCCCTGGGATTTGAGATAGGGAATGGCATATTTAACCGTCAAGAAAGTCCCCTTCAAATTCGTTTCAAGGGTTTTGTCCCATTCATCGGGCGCAAGTTCCTCGATCGGGGCCCAGATGCCGTTAATGCCTGCATTGGCAAACACAATATCAATCCGCCCAAATTGGTCTCCAATCCTTTGAAAGGCTTTCTGCATTTGATCGGGTTGGGAAATATCGGCGATCGTTGTTATTGCTTCACCGCCATCCTGCCGGATGGTTGAGATCGTTGCCTGACTTTCTTCAGGGGTATGGTCGATCGCCGCAATTTTAGCGCCCTGCTTTGCCAGTAAAAGGGCTGTCGCCTTCCCAATTCCCGAACCTGCGCCTGTAATCAGCGCAACTTTGTTTGTAAGGTGCATGGTTTTGCCTCAGGTAAATGAAGGTAGATAGAGGGTCTTAAAGACTGGAGGCTAAGAGGGTGTTTGAAAAGGAATAGGCTGTGATGTTAGGCCCTTCAAGAACCCCCTTGGCCCTTGAAAAGGGAGGAATAGGCTTGAAAGTCTCCTTTTTTAAGGAGGATTTGGGGGAATCTCTAACCCAACCCCAACGTTCACAGCTCCCTCTGTTTGGTAACAATCTGGGACTGCCTGCTTACTTTTTGTCTATTTGATTTGGTGCGTTTCCTTATTCGCCAATCCTTCTCTAGAATGCTCCAATCGCAGTTCACCTTCGGGTTCGGCTCGCTTCCAGAAGGGGGTTTGCTTGCCAACGGATCCTTTGGCTGGAGTGACGCCCCCATCTGCTAACCAGAGTGCGCCTGTGACATAGCTGGCTTCGTCAGATGCCAGGAAGGCATATACATTTGCCATCTCCTCCGGGGTTCCCCGTCGAGCCATCGGAGTTGCCTGGATCAGCGTGGTTTCCATTGCTTTATCCATTGGCCCAGTTTCTTTATGGGTCCAGGCGGTGTCGATCGCTCCAGGACAAACACAATTAGCCCGAATCCCGTATTTGGCTTGTTCGACTGCAATTCCCATCATGAAGGAGTGCATCCAGCCCTTAGTGCCACCGTAGGGAGCATTTTGAGCGAGTCCATTAAAACCAGCTTCCGATCCAGCGGAGACAATATTGCCGTTGGTTTTTCTTAAATAGGGAATGGCGTATTTCGTCATTAAAAATGCAGAGCGTAGATTCATACGAAGGGTGAGATCGAAATCCGCAACAGGATATTCATCGATTTCGGCATTGGTCAAGAAAACCCCTGCATTATTAACCAGAACATCCAGCTTACCGTAAACCTCAATTGCAGTTTGAACGCACTTTTGAGCGCAGGTTTCATCCGCAACATCCCCTGCATAGGCAACGGCTATCCCACCAGACTGACGAATCGAAGTTACCACAGCTTCGATCGGGTCATCGGGCAATCCATTGACAACTACCTTAGCTCCCTCTTTAGCAAACTTATGGGCAATCGCCTCACCGATGCCAGTCCCCGCCCCTGTAATAATTGCGACCTTATCTTGCAGCCGTCCAGCCAGATCAACCATCGGTCAAATTCTCTTTAGCTCTACAACTCACCACTGTTGTGCAATAAACCGCAACTTTCCTCAGACCTCAGAAGGATCCTTAGGCTCTTCCTTTTGTCGGTTTAAGCCATCGTTATCTTTTGTTAACTTCCTAAAAGTGAATTTCGAGGTTTTTTATGACTTATACAACTTCAAATACTGCGAATGAACTTTTGCAATCCTTTCAAGGATTGGATGCAGACCAGCAGCTTGCATTGTTCTATTTCATCTACAAGGAAATGGGTAACTCCATTACGCCTGCTGCACCTGCAGCCAGCACCGTTTCCCCTCAGATTGCCCAGGGACTTTTTGATCAGGTGGCAGCCCTATCTCAAGAAGAGCAGTTGCAGCTTCAGCGTGATTTGATCTCCCACAAGAATACTCAGCTAACCCGCGAGTATGGCGCACTGAGTGATACGACAAAACTCCTGTTCTGGTATTTTCTGGCTCAAGGGATGGACAGTGGTTCCATCATTCCCCTGCCTTCGGATTACAAACTTTCTGGTCAAGCTCAACAGTTGCTTGGCAAAATTCAGGGCTTAGAATTTCAGCAGCAAATTACCCTATTCAGGGATTTTGTGTCCCCCATGGGAGTTGATGGAATTACAGCTCAGAAGGATCCCGCTACTAATTTGTAGATAGCGCGAACTCATAGCCCTACGCAAGCGTGTTAGGACATTGGAATTAAAGAGGGTGGGGGGGCGAAGCCCCCAGCCAGGGGTTCCGCCCCTGTACCCCGTCCTAACCTATAGGAGTAGTGCTAATCCCTTATCAAGGGTGTGAGGTACAGTGAGGGTGCTTCGCGCCCCACTGTGCCTCA
>JBAUTA010000255.1:0-3782 GCA_049581985.1 Kovacikia sp. | reverse complement strand
GGGTCGTGGCGGCGGGGCGGATCCCGATCAGGATGGCGGGGTTTTGATGGTGGCTCCACATCTCGATGGGCGTCAGGGGGTAGGTTTTGATCGTTTCCCACTCTGGTTTGCGATCGGCCTCAGAAGGGGGGGACGCGTGGATCCAGTCCCAGCCGTTCGGGAATAGGGCGGTCAACCGTTGGCCTGTTTCGGAGTGGGGTAGGGCTGCTCCAATCGGACGGCGATTGGATGGGGCGGGGGTTGTTTTGCCGCGTTTTGGGGTGCGGTTGGACTGGGATGGAAAATTTTCCTTAGGTCTTTCTTGCGCGTACACTCGTTGACTCCCTTCGGTTTTCGTGGTGTCCGATAGGGGGGAGCCATGCTGAGCTTCTGACACACCTTGCTATAGATTGAAAGGTGTGTCAGAATTTTACGCATAGCGAAGCTTAGGGTACTCTAACAACTCGACGCCAATCAAACGGTTAGTGTCCCCGACCCCTATCAAAAAATTGAATATTACAAATCCCCGGCTGTTTTCAGTTGGGGTTTTGTGTTTTTAGCTTCTACGTCTCTACATCACCTCCTTAACGGGGCATTTTCGCCTTTAAAGCTCTTTCAGGCAAGTCTCTTGGTTTATCAATAAACTTACTCACACAACTCTCCAGACGAAGAATTATGTGTCTATGTATTTTTACACATTTGTAGAGTTTTACATTTGTAATTTTGTAATTTAGTTAATTTTGCTCAACTCCTTATCCAGAAGGTCTTGCATTAGCTCTTTGATGGTCATGCCTTGCTGAGCTGCATAGACTTTAGTGGCTTGATGCTGATCCTCTGTTACCTCAAACGTGATTCGTTTCATTCGCGTTGGGGGTTCTTCTTCAGGAAGATTCACATGAGATTGAGCAGATCGGATTGCTCCATCATTCACACCGTTTCGGTTGTTAACCCAATCGCTTGCCGCAGCCTCTGAGGATAAAGGCTGCACTTTGGGCTTAAGACTAAGACGCGAGGTTTTACTAGATGACATTTTTCTCTCCTTTGACTGCATCCAAAATTTCATTAACGACTGCTTGAACTTCAGCAGCAGCGGAACTATTTGGAGCTGTTTCCATAACGGTGCTTCCTATATTGAGGCATTCCGCAAAAGCAACTCGCTGACTAATGGCAGACTCCATGACTGGAATGGAATACTCCTTAAGAACGTCTGCCACTTCCCGCGCAATAGCAGTGTTCACAATCTTGCGATTAATCAAGAACATAGCTAACAGATTAGGATTGAATATCTTGGCTTCTTCGACTAGCTCAACAACCTCATGAGCAGCCCAAATATCTAAAGGCGAAGGCTGGATTGGGATGACAACTAAGTTCGCAGCTAAAATTGCAGATCGCGTCAAATCAGACACTCGCGGCGCTCCATCAATTAAAACATGGTCATACCCCTCGGCAAGAGTCCCTAGCTCTTTATGAATAATCGGACGGTCAAGACCAATAACACTGAATGGCCCATCCGTACTTCGAGCAGCAGACCAATCCCGCGCAGATCCTTGAGGGTCTGAATCAACTAACAAGACCTTGAAACCTTTCAGAGCCAGAGCATGAGCTAGATGCAATGAGACAGTAGTTTTACCACTGCCACCCTTTTGATTGAGGACGGCAATTCTCATAATTGTAAATTTTAGATTTTAATCATTTTTACATTTGTGTCTTTGTAATTTAGTATTAGTTTACATATTTACATCTGTAAATCACAAATATACTTAATCGTAATGTACGCCACCTGACAGTAATCCATCAGTTCTACATTTCATTTTAGGTAGAGTTAACATCTCCAAATCAAGAAAACGCTTGTTATTAATAGAATACAGAGATTGACGATCACTTTAGATTGTCGTATTTTTGCAGTAGATAACGTCGTATTTTTGCAGGCTTCGGTCAAGCACGCCATGAATCACTCTAAAACTTTAGAGGAGCGAATCGCACAACGGATTGCCCGTAGTAAGGGTGAAGTCTTCCTTCGCAAGGACTTTGCAGATCTAGCTGACTACGATCAAGTTGGGCGTTGTCTGCGTCACCTGGCCTCGAAGGGTCAGCTCGTAAAAATTGGTTACGGCTTGTACGCTAAGGCTACGACAGCGCCTATCTCAAAGCGTCCTGTTCCTCGTCGGGGTATCCGCGATCTTGCGGCTGAAGCACTGGATCGTTTGAAGGTCTCAACCTTTCCCTCTAGTTTTGAGCAAGACTACAACCAGCAGCAGACTACTCAGGTGCCTACAGGTCGGGTTATCGGGGTCAAAGGACGCATTACACGGAAAATCGGCTATGACGGAAAATATGTGACCTTTGAGCGTGTCCATTAACTCTGAACTCATTGAGGCGATCGCAGCCGAGCTTGTTGTTGACGCATCTCTAGTTGAAAAAGACTGGTATGCCGTTCGAATCATTGCGGCGATCTCAATGGTCAAACATCCCACAATGCGCTTGGTTTTCTCTGGCGGAACGAGTTTAGCTAAAGGATATGGGCTGATTCAGCGGTTTTCAGAAGATATTGACTTTAAGGTGGCGATGCCTACGGAAGGTCTCAATCGCGGTGATTTTCGAGAATATCGTGAGCGTATCGTTGAAGCCATTCGTGAAGGTAGTGAAGACTGGTCATTGGCTAATGATGATATACAAAGCCTCAATGCATCACGATTCTTCAAATGTGAGATTGCCTATCGCCACCTATTTCAAAGAGCTTCAGCGCTCCGGCCTAATGTCAGATTAGAGGTTACGTTTGATCCGCCTGCTCTACCCTTTGAGGAGCGGCCTCTACAGTCATTTGTCGCCCAGGCTCAACAGCAGGAGCCAGAAGTCATTTCAATACCTTGTGTTTCGCCTGTTGAAACGGCAGCAGACAAGTTAAGTGCGCTGGTCTGGAGAGTGGCAACAAGGGATCGAAATAGTCCACAGGACGATGCGACCTTAGTTCGTCATTTACATGATCTCGCGGCTTTAGAGACAACTATTACTCAATCTAATGAATTTGTACCGTTGGTTCTGAAGTGTTTAATCAAAGACGCCAGCCGAGACAAAAAATCAGGGACAGAAGCATTACCAGCCATTGAGCGATTACGGCGGATGCTGGATGGGTTGAGGAACGACCCGCTCTATGAAGCGGAATATGAACGATTTGTCCTGGGGATGTCCTATGCAGCAGACTCCGAGCGTCCCAATTTCCAAAAAAGTTTAGAGGTTGCAGCACGACTGGTCGCTCTGCTTCAGTAACAGATCCCTGTTCCCCTGCCTTACAGCTCCATCTCAAAAATCTGCGCCACTTCCATCGCCTGGATCCCCAGATAGGCCATCGTCTGCCGCTGCGTCTGATGCCCAAACGCCTCCATCAACAATGGAATCGGCGTACCGCGCTTGTACTGCCAATACCCCCAAGTCTTCCGTAATGAGTGACTCCCGTAGTTTCCATCCAAACGAATGTCCTGACACCATCCCTTCACCTTACGGGACACCTCCGGCACCCCCAGCCGCTCGCCCCAGCGACTAAAAAACAAAAACTCCTCCGGCTCATACGATCGCGACCCTAGCAACCCCTGGATCACCGAGATCGCCTTCCGATTTAGCGTCACCTGCCGATACTCATTCGTCTTCGACTGACGCAGATCCAACACATCCCCCACCTTCAGATCCCTCACCTGGCCCACGCGAATCGACAGCAGCTCGTTCGCTCGAAACGCCGTATTAATCCCCAACACAAACAGACATAAATCGCGAGGACGATCGGCCAAATTATTCTTAATCGTCTCAAT
>JBAUTA010000254.1:0-4026 GCA_049581985.1 Kovacikia sp. | reverse complement strand
ATGCTGAAATTCAACAAATTGCAGAAACCATCGAGGCTAGGCGGATTGAACTTGGTAAAACGAGCGGGTTTGAGCGGATGTATGCCAGGGTTACCAAGCTCTACTTCGGCGGCATGGCACGCCACCTGGCAGAGTTAAGAACCGTTCTGCGGCTTGGGGCCCAGTTAGCTTACGTTGTCGGAGATCAGGCATCGTATTTGCGAGTCATGATTCGGACGGGTCAACTCCTGGCAGAGATTGCTCAAGTCTTAGGTTATGAGGTCGTTAGTATCGATCTGTTTCGAACTCGGCTGGCAACGGCAACGAAGGAACAAATGCGAGAAGAAGTGGTTGTTTTACGTTGGCTAGTCGAGATATAGCGATCCTATTTGTATGGTGAAAGCCTTTCTCTGGCGGGAAAGGCTTTCACCACTCTGCTTGTTCACAACTGATTTAGGACTGCTATATAAGTAGCTATGTATAGCTGTCGCCAGTTTGATTCACCGGAACCCCTGCCTCTGAAGCTTCCTTACCGCACAAAAACACGAAGCAGAATAAACAAAAGATAGAACGAAAACACACCCAACCCCACAAAAACAGTAATCAAGTTGGTTGAATTAGTGGGTTGATTGAGAGAAGAAACTGAGGCCATTTCCGCAGTATTGATAAACGTATCCTGATCTCGAATGATGGCTTGCGGCAGGAGGGAATCCGATTGAGTGCTAACTTCCGGCATCTTTTTGACGGCAGTTCCGATCGCCAGAAACTCGATAATCCCGCCGCCCAGGTTGTAAACATAGGTCTTAATTCCAACGACCTGATCCGCACTGTAACGGTGAGCATCTTCCGCAATATGGGCCAGAGCCTCTTCCCGTGCTTCGTAAATCAGTGAAGTCAGTTCGTGAATCTCGCCCCGCACAAATGATTTGAAAAAAGAAGTAATTCCACCGACTAACCCCAGGGAATAAACCGAAACGCCGAGAACCAATTGCACAGGCATGTAGCCCTGATTAATCAGGTTCCACATCTCCTCATTGGTCAGATCGCTCGTAACGGGATTTTGTCGAAAGCCCGCAGGCAGGGCCGGATGGTCTGAT
Organism: Kovacikia sp.; assembly: GCA_049581985.1. Classification (GTDB taxonomy): domain Bacteria; phylum Cyanobacteriota; class Cyanobacteriia; order Leptolyngbyales; family Leptolyngbyaceae; genus Kovacikia. Next base: position 2,950 of record JBAUTA010000254.1, on the reverse strand, counting down.
GCAGTGCCAATCATTACCATTTCCTGCATCCCCCCAAAGGAAATGATCGACGTTTTGATGCCAATAACCGCATTCGCCCCTGCTGCCCGTGCTTCTGCCCGGATTCGTTTAAGTGCGAGATGGCGGGTTTCGTTGAAGATCTGGGAAAACTCCTTGATTTCGCCCCGCGCCAGACTTCGCAAAATTCCGATTAACCCACCGCCTAAACCAATTGAGTAGGCAACATTACCAAAGACAAACTGCTTCGGCTCAAATCCCGCATCCATTTGGCAATAGAGGGCTTGCCCATCGGCTGACGTAGAGAATTCAAACTGCTCAGCCTTTACCCCTTCCCGATGAATGCAGGAGCCGATCGCCAAAAATTCAACATTTGTTCCATGCAACACAAGCTCATTCGACACCCCCGTAATGCCCACACCGCCATGATGCTTTGCCTCTGCCACCATCCGGGCGTAAGCCCGCTGCCTGCCTTCATGAATAATTTGGGTAACTTGATGAACCTCTCCACCAAACAGGGTTTTCAACCCTGAGCTAAGGCTACCAAGCAGCCCCAGAGAAATAACGCTATTGCCGATGACCAAGTCTCCTGGGGTGAATCCCTGACGACGCAAACAATAGATTTCATTGCCCGACAATCCCGTAATTACTGCCATCGTTGCTCTCTCAGCAGAACTTTGAAATTAACTCATACCAATTTAAATAGCGAACAGGGCAGATTGGGGACGGAGTTCAGGGGTGGAACCCCTGGCTGGGGGCGAAGCCCCCACACCCCCATCTGCAACCTTCATTTTTTAAATTGGTATCACAATCTAAATGGAATCGCTATATGCCTGGAACGACAGCAAAACAGCCTCTCCCAGCATTTCCATCAGTTCCTAATTAATCCTTTAATAAACCGCGATCGCCGTCATTAGCAACCGAAACTGACCCGGTTTGAAATGGGGATTCAACGCTCCATCATATTCGAACTTGCTCAACATCAACTGGAAAGAGCGAACCTGGGAAGTATTCAAGGGCCGGGCATGATTCACAGTTTTTGCCCGAAAAACGGGAATCAACTGGGCAAACGGAATCCGCACACTGCTCCACTCATCAACCGTTGTATCAAATGAATAGGAATACCCCACCGCATCCCAGGTCTCTTCATCCCGCACAAGAAACTTGTAGCGCTGCCCATCCCCCTTTAGCCGCAGTTCAAGTCCGGTATAGCCCGATAGGTTCAAAGCAGGCTCAAAATTGCGGGTACGCACCGAGGCAAACCCACCAGAGTTCGCAGTAGACACATCCCCTGAGAACAGGGCCGCGCCCTTTTGCATCTGCAGCGAACTGGTGCTGACACCCCCCATCACCACATCATCCAGGGCTCCCCAGGTTTGGCTCAGATCATTGCCTGGTTGGGAGAAATCAAACAAAACCCCAGCTTGCGGCTGCGGGGGTGGCAGGGGTGTGGAACCTAGAAACATTTTTTGAAGCCAGCTTACAACAGGGATCGTCTCAAAGTAGTTTAGCGTTTGTAAAAACCGACCTGTATCCCATTGACGACGTGTGGATTGCGACATAACTGCATCTAAACCATTTTTAAACGTTCTACAGCCATTCTATAGCCGTAGCCCTAGTGGTCAGGACGGGGTGCAGGGGTGAAACCCTGGCTGGGGGCAACGCCCCCACTCCCCCTTTCATCCTCTGTCCTGACCAAACTGGCGATAGCCATAGATAATGACCCGATTCACCCGCCGCCAACCGCCTCTCGATCTTCAGTCTGAAATGCATGAACAGCCCCTCCGTTTGGAAGAAGGTCTTAGCACCCATCTACGGGCGGAAACAAAGAAATTTTGATGTCAGCCCTCTAGTGGATTAAGGCTCATCAGGGATGTCATAGGCTATTAGCAACAAAGACAGTGGAAATAAGGACGGTGGAAAAAGGACGGTGGAAAAAGGTAACAGGGAGAAACGGCATTAGTACAAATGCACCATTTTGGATTGGAGGTTTAAGTTTGTGAAAGCTTTTACAAATTACGCCCCATTTTCTACATCCCATAATCCACATCCTAATTTTTATCTAGGAGTTATCTAAGAGGTTGAGCATGTCCCAAGAACTAAACCACAAAAAAGTTGCCATCCTGGTCGCAGATGGTTTTGAACAGGTAGAGCTGACTGGCCCCAAACAAGCCCTGGAAGAAGCAGGTGCCCAAACCCACATCATCTCGCCTAATAGTGACACGGTGCAGGGTTGGAACCACTTTGACAAAGGGGATGAATTTCCTGTGGATGTGGCATTAAATGAGGCTAATCCTGGCGATTATGATGCGCTGCTGCTACCCGGTGGAGTGGCTAATCCGGATCAACTCCGAACCCAGGCAGACGCTGTTCGTTTTATCAAGTCTTTCTTTGAGGCAGAAAAACCTGTTGCAGCCATTTGTCATGGTCCCTGGACGTTGATTGAGGCAGGCGTAGTTCGCGATCGAACCATGACTTCATGGCCCTCTCTCCAAACGGACTTAAAAAACGCAGGAGCCACCTGGGTTGATCAAGAAGTGGTGGTAGATCAGGGCTTGGTCACTAGCCGCAATCCGCAAGATATTCCTGCCTTCAACCGCAAAATCGTTGAAGAATTTGCAGAAGGAAAGTATCAAAATCGGCAGCTTTCTGCAACCCGATAGCAAAAGGCTTGCAGCGGGGGATGGGGGGGTTTTGCCCCTAGCCAGGGGTCCCCTCTGTCGTAGGTGGTCGTATTTGCTTTTATAGCCCTTTTCAAGGGTGTGAGGTACAGTGGGGCGCAAAGCACCCTCACCGTACCTCACATTGCTGTACTTCACCCAAGTGCAAACCGCTAGATAAATTGGGATATAATTATTTTTCAGTCGTAACTTTTGTAAACCAACCCCTTAGCAAAGATCTGTTTCAAAGCGGTGCCAAAGCTTGCTATACCTTGTAACAGCCAGGCAACAGG
>JBAUTA010000253.1:0-9269 GCA_049581985.1 Kovacikia sp. | reverse complement strand
AATCCCTGCTCACCTTTTTTAAAGGCCCATTTAACAAGGGAGTCTCGCTGGGCTACGGGTTCAAATAACGGTACGCCTGTTCCACAGGAAGTTTGCACCCGATCGATCTCAGCAACAATGATCTGACGAGTCCCAGGCGTAGGAGGGAACAGCGCCTGTAAAGCATCCCACCGGGAATCCTCTGGTAACACGGTGTCGCCCCGTCCATAAAGGCGCAGGATGCTGGGAGGTCCCTGAAAGGCACAGAACATGAAGGTGATGCGCCCATTTTCTTGGAGATGGGCAGAGGTTTCATTGCCGCTTCCAGTTAGATCGAGATAGGCCACCCGGTTGGGAGAGAGAATCCGAAAGCTATCCAATCCCTTAGGCGAAAGATTAACGTGACCAGCCTGGCTCAAAGGCGCAGTGGCAACAAAGAAGATAGATTGGGCAGTAATGAAATGCTGAAGTTCATCTGTGATGCCATCAAAAAGTTTTGCCATGAGCCTGCTGCTTGAGTGAGAATCGTTCTGCCAGTTGATACCTGGGAACGGAGATGGCAATGTACAGAACGATGGATGAGGTTAAGCGTCTGGTACAAGTGATTGAAAATCACACCCTATCACGATCGGACTACCCCGATCGGATTGGACTCACCAAACACACCTGATCCTGGCCCTGTGGTATCTCGTCCATTACGCATTGGAATTAACGGGTGTGTGTGGGCGAAGCCCCCAACCAGGGGTTCCACCCCTGCACCCTGTTCTAACCTATATAGCGGTTTGCACCTGGGTGAAGTCCAAAAATGTGAGGTACAGTGGGGCGCGAAGCACCCTCACTGTACCTCACACCCTTGAAAAGGGCTATAGGAGTAGTGCTATGCCGAACGCTAAGATGCTGAGTGCATCAATGGAGGATTGGAATGGCTCGTGTTAGGGCACCTGAATTTCCCCAGAATCTTCCCTGGTTGAATGGGAACCATCCCCTGTCGCTCAAACTGTTGCGGGGGCGCATTGTGCTTCTAGATTTCTGGACCTACGGCTGCATCAACTGCTTGCATGGAATTCCTGACCTCCAATATCTGGAGCAGAAGTATGGCGATCGTCTCGTTGTGCTGGGAGTTCACACCGCTAAGTTTGCCCAGGAACAAAATCCAGAGAGCGTTCAGCAGGCAATTCAGCGCTACGGAATTTGCCATCCGGTTGTGGTCGATCGCGATCGCACCCTTTGGGACCAGTATGCCGTGCGGGCATGGCCTACCTTCGTTGTGATAGACCCGCAGGGATACGTGGTAGCGACGATTTCCGGGGAAGGCCAGCGTCCCCTGCTTGATGACCTGATTCAGCAGCTCATCGCAGAACAGGCAAATAACGGCACCCTCAATCAGGAACAGCTACGGTTAACCCTGGAACCCTCCCAAGCATTACTGACTTCTCCCCTGGCATTTCCGGGAAAGGTGCTGGCTGATGCAGGGGATGATTCCCTGTTCATCGCTGACACAGGGCACAATCGAATTGTAATAACGTCCCTGGATGGGACCCTCAAAACTGTGATTGGCACGGGTGAAGCCGGGTGGGTAGATGGAGCCTGGACGAATGCACGATTCTCTGCGCCTCAGGGGATGGCCTACGATCGCCAGCAACAAATTCTTTATGTGGCAGATACCGGAAACCATCGGTTGCGTCAGATCAATTTACGGCAGCAACAGGTCATCTCCCTGGCGGGCACTGGGACTCAAAATCGATCGCTCTTTCCCCAGGGTGGCCAGGCCTCTGAAATTGCTCTGAATTCCCCCTGGGATCTGGTGCAAGTTGGGGAGGTCCTCTATGTTGCCATGGCAGGATCCCATCAGATCTGGATGATGGACCTCCTCAGGGGAACAATTCAGACCCTAATCGGAACTGGAGCCGAATTTTGTGTGGATGGTCCGCCGGACAGGGCAGCGTTTGCGCAGCCGAGTGGAATAACGGCGATCGGGCATCACCTTTTTATTGCAGACAGCGAATCCAGTACGATTCGTGCCGTTGCCTTGAAACCCCAACCAACCGCCCGGACTGTCTGTGGCAGCGGTCAACTCTTTGAATTTGGCGATCGGGATGGGGTCGGCTCGGATGTCCGTCTCCAGCACTGCTCAGGAATCGTTTACGCCGACGGTCATCTCTGGGTGGCAGATACCTATAACCACAAAATTAAGCGGATTCACCCCACCATAGGCGAATGCCAAACCATCTGCGGCAATGGCAACGCAGGATTTCAGGATGCCGTCGGATCAGATGCCTGGTTTGCAGAGCCTTCTGGACTCACCCATGCCGATCGGGAGTTGTTTGTCGCAGACACCAATAACCATGCCATTCGTCGGATCGATCTTGACTCCCTGGAAGTCACTACCCTGGAATTTCCCACCCTCTGCTCTCCCTTTGCCTGCCTCCCCATCCAATCTAGCGGTTTGTACTTGGGTGAAGTATGAAAATGGGAGGTGCCGGGGGGCGCGAAGCACCCTGATTGTGCCTCACACCCTTGAAAAGGGCTATAACTCTGGGACCGAGGGCGGCAGGATAAAATAATTAATCATGCTTCTTGCTGCTGATTCAGTTCAAATGATTCAGTTCAAATAATTCAGTTCAAAAAATGGTCTCTATTTCTAATGCAGACTCTAATTAAAAAACTTTGGCAAACTCGCCAGGCAAGGGAAGCTCTGACAGGCTACTCATTCATGGCTCCGACAATTTTAATCGCTGGAATTTTTCTAGTTTTACCGATTATCTATGCCATTATCCTGGCATTCTATAAAGTCCAGCTCTTAGGAGAGGTTAGCTATCAATTTACCGGGTTAAAAAACCTGAGCCGCATTGTCAGCAATGAACGGGCCTGGACGGCATTAAAAAACACTGCCCAGTATGTCGCGATCGTGGTTCCAATCCAAACCCTACTTGCTCTTATGCTGGCTTTAGTTCTGAATGCTCCGATCAAAGGCCGATCGTGGTTTCGAGTGGCTTTTTTCTTGCCTACTGTTACCTCGTCAGCGGTCCTGACGCTCATTTTTATGTGGATTTATAACTCCAATGGATTGCTCAATCAAATCCTCAACTTACTGCATTTACCGACCTACAACTGGTTAGGTGATCCGGCAGTCGCATTGAAAGGAATTATGATCATGAACATCTGGTCCACAGCCCCCCTATTCATGGTGATCTATCTGGCAGCATTACAGGACATTCCAGATACTCTCTATGAAGCTGCGACCCTGGATGGCGCAACTCAGTGGGAAAAGTTTTTTTATATTACCTTGCCATTTCTACAACCCGTAACTTTCTTTGTCATTGTGATGGGAACTATTGGCACCTTTCAACTGTTTGACCAGTCCTATATCTTCTCGGCGGGTTCGGGCGAACCCAACGATTCCACCCTGACGATTGTGCTCCTGATCTATCAATATGCCTTCAAAAATCTGGATATGGGATATGCACTGGCATTGACCTTAATGCTAGCGATCGTGCTCATGGCAGCAACCCTGGTTCAACGGACGGTGTTTCAGGAAGAACGGCTAGATTAAGGGAATGATCATGAAACAGATTCGCTGGACAACTGGAATTCTCTACCTGCTTTTAATCCTCTACGCTGTAATTACCTTCTTGCCCTTTGTTTGGGCCTTATCGGCTTCATTGAAGCCCCTGTCCGAAATTGCAGAAGGTGGAATTAACCTGATTCCCAAAGCCTTCACCTTGGCAAACTACCAGCAGCTTTTTACCCAAGAGCCTTTGTTTAGTCGCTGGCTCCTGAACAGCACGATCGCCGCCATTTGCGTTACGCTTTTCAACCTGCTATTTAACTCAATGGCAGGCTATGCCCTGGCCAGAATCCGCTTTCCTGGAAATCAATTCTGGTTCTTTCTGATCCTGGCTGCCCTGATGATTCCGGGCCAGATTACGCTCCTCCCGAAATTCCTGATTCTTAAATCCTTGGGCTGGCTTAATTCCTATCAAGGACTGATTATTCCCGGAGCGATTAATGCCACATTTATCTTCATGATGCGCCAGTTTTTTATTAACTTTCCAAAAGAGCTGGAAGAAGCCGCAGCTCTTGATGGATTAGGCTGGTTTGGAACGTTTTTTCAAATCGTTTTACCCCTGGCAAAACCCGCCCTGGCAGCGCAAACAATTTTTGTTTTTATGGGTTCCTGGAATGAGTTTCTAATGCCCCTGGTGGTAATGTCGGACCCTGAGATGTTTACCTTACCGCTAGGACTGAATGCATTTAAGGGGGAATACGTCAGCTATTGGAACTACATCATGGCAGCCTCAATGATTTTTACCCTCCCGGCCCTGGCAATTTATGCCTTCTTTAATCGGTACTTTATTCAAGGAATTACGTTTACTGGGGGCAAGTAAGCACTCCCTCACCAAAGTTTGTGACCCACTGGGGACGATTTCGTATTAATACTAAGGAGGGAGGCGATCGCTCAAAATTTGACATGCAATATTCTGTTCATGCGCCAAGTCAATTTATCTGCACCCATTTGGACAGATTGTTGCCCGACTGGTCCTCGCCAGTTCTCTCGGTGCTGGTGGTGCTGCAACCCTGTAGCTGCGATTTGGTCAAGAAAACGTCGATCGCTGAGGCCCAAAAACAGCGATTGCGGCAAAACTTTCTTCAATTTGGCTACAGGGTTGCATCCCAACTCCAACAGAAGGGACATTTGGCAGAAGTCTTTGACCCTCGTACCGGGCTGCCGCTCCTTTCTCAAGCGGGGCAACTGCGGCTAGACGATGTGGCGATCGTGCGTTCCTGCCTGGGCTACCAAACAATGGACAGTGCTGGATGCCTGGTCATTCTGCACCCACTCTGGGGAAGTTCTGTCTATCCTTCCACGCTATTGTCGGCAGCCGCACCGGAAGTGGTAGCGTTGGTCAGTGCAACTGTGGGGCGTGAGATGCAGAATTTATTTCAGTCAGAGGTGCAGGGGGTTGCTTCAGACGATCGGAATGCCACCAATCCCTTACGGGCGGTGGCAAGCTGACGGAATAGAGCGTAATCACGATCGGTTCTGGCGTGACCTGCCCCAGGATTTCGACGCAATAGGAAGGATGATTGCGAGTGGCGAGGTCAACCGTAAAGCGTTTGCCAATCCGTCGCCAACTGGGCTCTTTGCCGCGCCACTGGAGCCGACAGCAGGGCCAGGGAAGCTGTTCGCGATCGAACAACCGACAGCAGGGACCCAGCACCCGATAACTGAAGTGGCATCCGGGACTAAAGAAAACCTGCCCCTGCTGCAGGGGATGGGAGTCAACGGTCATCTCTTTGACGGGCTGCATTCAGTAACCAATCCAATAAAGGTCTTAAGGTGCCGGGTACCGCTGATTCCCCCATGGTTACGGTATGGTGTCGGTTGCCCTCTTCTACGGTGAGGCGATACTGAAAGCGATCGGGCTGGGCCGGAGAAGGGATCTCAGCAGGGAGCAGAAAAAAATCGGCGACTTCAACCACCTGACGCAACTGAGAGCCTTCAGCAGGAGTCAGGGTTGCCGTATCAACGGTGGTTGTCAGAGAGATGCCGGCAAAGCCGCCGCTACGTTCAAATGAAATCCGCATAATTGGAAAGGTTGACAACTATTCGACCCAAATCCTCCTCAGGTTTGGACAACTCCAACCTGCCGCCAGGCTGCACGCACCGCATTTTGTTCCGGGCTGGAGGCCCCATACAATTCCCCTGCGATCGAGATCGTGAGACTGGCTGCCCGCTTAAAGTTGGAAGTAGGACGCAGGCGGTCTCTTAAGGCGGTATACCAGATCTTTCCAGCCTTTTCCCAGGCATATCCGCCAATCTCTACCGCCGCCAGATAAAAAGCGTGGTTGGGGATACCGGAGTTAATATGGACGCCGCCATTGTCTGCCGTTCCTTTATATTGATCCTTAACATTCGCAGGTTGGGGATCTTTGCCCAGCACAGGGTCATTGTAAGCCGTTCCCGGTGCTTTCATTGATCGGAGTCCGATCCCTTTGACATTGGGGGTAAGCAATCCCGCTCCGATGATCCAATCCGCCTGATCGGCGCTCTGCCCTAACACCCGTTGCTTCACCAGGCTTCCAAAAACATCGGAAAATGATTCATTTAAAGCTCCGGGTTCTCCCTGGTATCTCAGGTTCGCCTCGTACTGAGTCACCCCGTGGGTCAGCTCATGCCCAATCACATCAATCGACTTGGTGAAGCGGTCAAACAGGGTTCCATCGCCGTCACCATAAACCATCTGGTTACCATTCCAAAAGGCATTATCATACTTCATGTCGTAATGCACGGTAGAGTCTAGGCGTAACCCGCGATCGTCGATCGAGTTACGCTCAAACACCTGCTGGTATAGGTCATAGGTAGCCCCCGACCCGTCATAGGCTTCGTTCACTGCCGGGTCGGTGCTGGGAGGGTCTCCCTCCCCTCGCACGAGGGTTCCTGGTAGAGACGTTCCCCCCCTGGCATCAAAGATTGTGCGACGCTTCTCTCCCGCCGATGCCATGAAACTAATACCACCCAGGGCTTCCCGCCGTCCTCGAAACTGTTCTGACTGGATCAGGGTTCGCAGTGCCCATTCCCGTTGGCTTTCGGTGCCGTTGCGAATAATCTGATCGGTCATGTAGGGGGGAATAATGCAGCAGATTGGGCAGATACAGGAAGCGCCGCGCCGCTTTGTTTTCTTGTTGGATGCCATCCCTATTCTCCTTTTTTGTTCACGATAGAGAAACTTCAAGTTTCCTGCCGTTAGGTTAACCTACGGGGATGGCGATCGCGCTTTCGCGGATTCATCAGGCAACGTTTATTCACTATCCCGATGCCTGCGCCATTTTGCCCGCATGAACTTAATTTCGTCGTAGCCGTAGACTTCGCCAAGGTACTCACGAATGTTGGTGAGGGATTCCTCGCCCACGGTTTGAATGGCTTCCAGAATTTTCTGTTGCCGTTCAACCGCCACCAGTCCGTCCAGATCTACCGGATAGCCCATTTCCAGGAGTTCTGCTAGATGGCTGGCAATTGTGCTGAGACGGTAGCCCCGCCGTTCGGCAATCTCTGGCGGCTTTAAACCTTGCTGGTAAAGCTCCAGGGTTTGCAGTTGGGTAAAGGAGGCCGATCCAGGTTCCGGCTCCGGTGGCGGGATGGCAATGGTTTCAGAATCCCCTCTCTCCTGCAGGGGTAATCCCCGTTCCTGCCGAAATGCCCTGATCTCATCGAGAAAGACATCGCCATACTGGGAGAGCTTGCGGCTCCCGACCCCAGAGATTTGGGCAAACTGGGCAAAGGTTTGGGGTTGGTTCTGGGCCATCAATCGCAAACTGGCGTTGGCAAAAACCACATAGGGAGGTACAAACTGTTCGTCTGCCAACCGTTTCCGCAGTTTTTGCAGCCGTTCGAGCAAGGCTTCGGATGCAACATCGAGATTTGTCGGGGCGTTTGCTCCTGGCTCGTCTTTTGTGGGAGAAACGGAGATGGCGACTGTCCGCTGCTTGCGTAACACTTCCCAACTCAGCTCATTTAGCTTCAGGATCGAGTAGCCATCGCTGGTTTCATCTACAAGTTGCTGGTGGATCAGCGATCGTCCCAGCCTGCGCCACTCCTCCACACTGCGGTCTTTGCCGATGCCATAGGTGGAAAGCTTGTCGTGACCGTTTTTTAAAACCCGCTCGTTTTTGGAACCGCGGAGCACGTCGATCGTATGGGTCATGCCAAAATTCTGTCCCCGTTGGGTAAAGCGGGCGATGCAGGAGAGAAATTTCTGTGCCTCGATCGTCCAGTCTTCTACGGGCTTGGGGTGGCGGCAGTTGTCGCAGTTGGCACAATCGCCCGAAAAGGTTTCGCCAAAATAGCCAAGCTGGATTGTGCGCCGACATTCCGTTGCTTCGGCATAGTTAATGACCCGTCGTAACTGTTGCAGGGCAATTCGCTGCTCATCCTCCAGGGGGTCGCCCGTCGCAGGGTCCACTTTCTGACCAATCAGAAATTCCACCGTTCTGATGTCACCCGCCCCATAGTAAAGGGTGCAGTGGGCAGGTTCCCCATCCCGCCCCGATCGTCCCGATTCCTGATAGTACCCTTCAATATTGCGGGGCAGGTCGTAGTGAATCACAAAGCGCACATCTGGCTTGTTAATGCCCATGCCAAAGGCGATCGTGGCCACCATCACTTGCACATCATCCCGGATAAACCGACTCTGGTTTTCGCTGCGGGTTTTGTTGTCTAACCCAGCATGGTAGGGGAGCGCCTGGATGCCATCGTGTTGCAGCTTATAGGTCAGCTCATCAACCCGTTTGCGGCTGAGGCAGTAGATAATTCCTGCCCCCTTGCTTTGCCGAACTTGCTGAAGCAGTTCCCGGTAAGAGTTTTTGTGCTTCGCCCTGACCTCGTAATAGAGATTGGGACGGTTAAAGCTGGCAAGGTGAACCCCGGCATTGCGCAGATCAAGCTGGCGAATAATATCCTGTCGGACCCGCTCGGTGGCGGTTGCCGTCAAAGCCAGAACGGGGATATCCGGGCAATGCTGCCGCAATTGACTTAACTGCCGATATTCCGGGCGAAAGTCGTGTCCCCATTCGGAGACGCAGTGGGCTTCATCGATCGCGATCGCAGAAATGCCTACCCGCTGCTGCACCTGGGGCAAAAATCCCCGCAGAAAGTCTTCACTCAGCAAACGCTCTGGTGCAACGTATAAAAGCTTGATTTTACCGCTAAGAATTGCCTGGGTCCGCTCCCGAACTTCCGTCACCCCCAGACTGCTGTTGAGAAACGTTGCCGAAATCCCGTTATCCAGAAGCAACTGCACCTGATCCTGCATCAAGGCAATCAGGGGCGACACCACAATCATTAAACCTGGCTTCAACAAAGCAGGTAGTTGGAAACACAGGGACTTTCCGCCACCCGTCGGCATCACCACCAGCAAATCCCGATTTTGCAGTGCTTCTTGAATAATCTGGCGCTGTCCGAGGCGAAAGCTGTCGTAGCCAAAGTAATGCTTCAGCGCCTGCTCTAGGGAGGCGAAATCGGTATGGGTGAGGGGAAGACTGGCTGTCATTGAATCTACTTTAGATGCGCTTCCTTAGAGTTCCCCTGGAAGTCTAGCGGTTATCTGGTTATTCTGCACTAGAATTCCAGAATTGCTAGTAGCCAGCAGGAAAAATTTGAGGCTAACTCAAATTTGGAATCCCCATATCCCAGGTATTTTGAGGGTTTTAATCCTGCAAAATAGTCTGGACAGACGCCTGGTTCCGGCAGGGTTATACCCATTGAAATAGCGAACAGGGCAGATTGGGGA
>JBAUTA010000252.1:0-2219 GCA_049581985.1 Kovacikia sp. | reverse complement strand
ACGGCAACAATACAGTCAGATACTGCATCCACACCTATTCCTTCGAGATCAAGCATCTTTCTCTGTTCTCATCACTCGCTACCGACCGCCAAAATATTTAGCCTCTTGGTCTACTAGAAATGCATCTTGTCAAACTATCAATCCTCTTAGCTGTTCTGACTTCTAGTGTTTTGCTCCAAAGCAGTTTTCTGACACTTCTCGCCAAAGAACAATGGGTTGAAGTCGTTCCTTCGTTGGGTTCAGCCGTAGATCTTAGCTCGATTCGCAAAGTTTCCAATGAATACGAAGCCCGTCTAAGGTGGAAGGTTCTAAATCCTAATATTGATGTCTATCAAAAATTTCATTTGCCTGAGAATTCTTTTACGGTTGGACTAGAACACATTTCTTGCTCTCCTCGTGGCCCTATTAGTTACGAGGTTGAACATTGGTTCCAAACCCCAACCCACCAAAAACTGTATTGGAAAAGATTCACTCTACAAGAACAGGCTTTGGCACGAACTCGTGAAGAAAAATGGTTACGCGATACTCAAACCCCTTGGAGCCAAATTTTATCTCCTTTCGGTTCAGACCCTCGCAGCTTTGTCTGTGCTTACGTTACCGCTAAATGCGCCAAACAAACTTTTCAATGGCCTATCCCAAACCTTACGCCCCTTGAAGGTCAAATCGAGCGCATAAAGGCGATGAATAAAGCTCACGCTGCTCAGTTCATTCCACAGTGTCATGAGTGACCCCATGAGATCGCCTCACCTGCGTTCGCCCTTCAGCCCTAACCCACGCTCAGCCCCAGCCTGCGATCGCCCAAACCCTCGCAACCCACCCAAATCAGCAAATACCCTACTCACGCAAACCTCATTTAATTTCCTGCCCAATCTTGCTCCGCAATCAGTTTTTGCTCTCTTGAACTACTTATAAACCTCTACCCCAAGAGGTAGCGTAAGATACAGAATTGCTCCTACTATTGAATAGGAAGGCTTTTCGCCCTTATCAATGCATTCTGGTCTACCGCTATGGCTCATTCACTACATTACAATCCTTATCATACCGATGCTGCTCATCATCAGAGCATGATGGATTCTCTGCAACACCGATGGGAGGCTGCTCAAGCAACAAGGGACAAACAATTGCTTGAGCTTTTAGAACAGGAGAGATGCCAACTTAGAAAAGAAGTCTATCACCCAAATGCTTGGCAGGCCCTTCAATCTGGTTTTCATTCGGTTCAAAAGGGCATTAATAGAATCCTCTTCGGTGGTTCTACCCTTCAGGTTAATGAATTCGATGTTGGAAGCGATCACTTCTGGTTTGCCTCCGATCCTATGACAGGGAGATGTGTTTATGCAGACTCTGAAAGCGAACTAATAATCTGGATAGAAGAAAATTACCACGGTAGGTAAACTTGTCTTTTCCAAATAGATTATTTTCGCCGACTGGATCGAGCTTGGAAGTTGAAATTCCGAAAGTGATATGGTTCCAGCCTTCTCTTCAGGGCATCCAACACGTTACCCCGCTGTCGCTTTCGTCCTTGTCGGCGAGCGCCTGAGCATCGCTAGCCATTTATTGCCTTCTAAGCCTGCGCCTGCATAAGCTATTCTTGATAATCTGCAATCGCCCCACCATTGTTATCGCTAGCCTGCGCCTAGCAAAAAACCGCGATCACCACCGGAGTCATTCTCCCGCCCTCTTTTGCTAGCGCTGCCATCGCCCTCCCAATCTCCCCCCTCGTAATATCAGCCTGAGACGCCGCATCAAGCGATAGTTCAGCGGCGGTCATGGCCTGAGCTGCGAACGGTAGCTCTAGGTCGGTGAACCAGTAGAGGTTTGGGCTTACACCCCCACTTAAAATAGCCACTTACCCTTGTTTTCCATTCCACTGAACATCAGGGCACCAATAAGTAGGTAGGCCAAATTAAATATAAAATAGATTGAGCTGGAACTCTTACAGTGCCTCAAAGCCATTGCAAGTTTAATTGCGCTAACCTACTTAATACTAAAGTTTGTTATGAGTTCAACGGCTTTGTCAAAGTATAGGATAGGATAAAAAAGTTCTCTTTAAAGGGCGATCCCAATGATGCTCACCTCTAATAGAACGATTAAGTCTATTGAAGAAAAGTCATTCAGCGTAATCGAGGAAAAACATTGGACAATTTCATTCCTTTGGCTGGAAATCACTCGTAAATGCAACCTAAAGTGTATCCATTGTTATGCTGATAGCACTCCTAATC
>JBAUTA010000251.1:0-1822 GCA_049581985.1 Kovacikia sp. | reverse complement strand
CGATGCTGGCCTTACGGGTAATCCGTGCGAACGATTGGTGGGATGAGTTCTGGCAATGGCTCCATAACGAAAGACATCAACATAGGGCTGCTTGATAAGAGTTTACCGAGTACTTCCGATCACACCCAAGCCTTCCGGATTATAGAGCTATCTACTATTGCGGGGATCTATCTAAAGAGAGGTTTTGCACGTATATTCTCTGTAAGAACCTCTCCCCTACCCCTCCTCCGAACGCAAAGAGGGGGACTGGACCCATATATTGCTGTTCTCCTCTCTCCCGCTTTGGGAGTGGGGTTGAGGGTGTAGCCTGCTTCCCCGTTTAGGGTGAGCAGAGCATCTACAGATCCTTCTTTCGGCAGATGTTTTAGAAAACGGGATTCACTAAATTGATAGTGTTGTTAAGTGCAGTATTCATCATGGACGCAATGCAAGACTTCAACAAACATTATCGAGAAAATGCCCCCGCTGTTGGTTTGGATTCCCGCGATAATAGCGAGCAATCCGGTGAGCATTCCACAATTCCGCAGCCGCAAGAAATCCAGGAGAAACTAACTGGGCAAATTAACCATGCTATCAATGACACTTCTCAGAAGTTGAATCAACTAGCTGACAAGATTGAAAATACTGGTCAGGATAGCAGTACCTCCGTTGGTCAAGCGGCCCACAAGGTCGCGGATCAAGTACGTCGCAGTGCTGATACTTTACAGTCCACCAGTGCTGAACAACTGGGCGAACAGATACAACAGATAATCCGTGAGCGGCCATTGATCAGCATTGGTGTCGCTTTCGGCGTGGGCTTCTTAATCTCTCAGCTGCTTAAGAGATAGATATTATGATGCCGCAACCTTCCTCACAAAATCTGGGTAGCCTGCTAGCGCAATTAGTCGTTCAAATAGAAGAATTGTTGTCTGCCCATCTACGCTTGGTCCGAGAGGAGCTTGCCGCGGACGGTAAACGGATGGCCGCCCAATCGGTGGGTGTGGCTACCGGTGCCTTGATAGCCATTCTTGGAATGGTGTTCGTGGGAATTGCCCTCATGGAAGGGTTGAAAGGATGGCTGCCCGCTTGGGCTGCTGCTCTGACTGTGGCCGTGGGAATGCTTGGTGGAGGTGGTCTATTAGCCTTTAGCTCGCTGAAGCGTTTAGGCAAAATCAATCCCGTGGATCGCACGAGAATAAATACGCAGGAGACGGTTCAATGGCTAACGCGCAGATAATCACTATCGACAAGATCGACCAGGATAAGCCAGCGACTGAGCAGCGCTTGCCTGCTGAGGAAGAAATCCGGCGCACGCGCGAACAAATTGCTGCCACTACTGCTCAAATCCAGTTGCAGATACGCTCCAATCTAAGTTGGAGGCAATGGGTCGATCGTTACCCAGTGACTGTAGTGACACTGGCAGCAACAAGCGGATTCCTGATCGGCTCCCTACTACCTTCGTCGGATCGACCCAGGGCTCAGAGCAATAGTAAGGTCCAGGGAAGTTCAAAACGGGAGCAGGAGTTGGTCGAAGAGACCGGTAAGAATACTTTGGTGGCGACAGTCCTTACCAATGTGGCCATGAACGTTCTGCGTGAAGGTTCTAGCTACCTAGTGCGTCGGTTTTTCTCTGATAAATAATCGAGCGGAACTGTCTTTCCTATTCTTAATTGAATATGAAACCGTTAGGACTGCTAGGGTTGAAAGCGAAATAAAGTCACTGGAGATATTTTATGGCAGCAAGAGACCTCATCGCTCGGGCTGTTTTTCCATGCCTCGCCGCAGGGTTACTTGGTGCCTGCGCACTTCAACAAACCCAGCAACCGTCTCCACCTAGTAAGCC
>JBAUTA010000250.1:0-9866 GCA_049581985.1 Kovacikia sp. | reverse complement strand
AAGCACCCTCACTGTACCTCACACCCTTGAAAAGGGCTATAGAAAATGGGTATTAGAAAATAGGCCCGGATCACCCGCACTCATGCCGTTCCCCTAATGAATTGGATTGTGTACGGTGACGAGTTTTGTGCCATCAGGGAAGGTGGCTTCTACCTGGACTTCGTGAATCATTTCGGGAATACCCTCCATGACTTCATCCCGTGTGAGCAAGCTGGTTCCATAGCTCATCAAATCGGAAACGGTGCGACCATCCCTTGCGCCTTCCAGGATAGCAGCGGAAATGTAGGCGATCGCCTCCGGATAATTGAGCTTTACGCCCCTTGCTTTACGCCGTTCAGCCAGCAGGGCAGCAGTAAAAATCAGAAGCTTATCTTTTTCCTGTGGTGTTAGCTGCATGGTCTTTCACACTCCCCAAACTCTTGGTATACAGGCTGATCGCCCTAGTAATGATAACCGGATCAGGTGCCAGACCTGAGTAAACCAGTGGCGCACGTCTGACGTTGAATGCCCCCGATAGCGACAGAGCAACCCTGCTTGCAGTCGCGTCATGCCAGTTTCACCGGAACTCCCTGTCCACAGGGCTCTTGCCTGTTCTAGCAAGCCAGGTTCAAGCGATTGCCCGACATAGGCAAAGCTACCCACGATCGGAAAGCCTGCTAGCCCATTGGGACTGTGGAAGGTTGCTTCATCACCAGCCAGCCATTGACGGTCAATCCACAGAGGGCGGGCACTTTGCCAGATTTCCGTGTGCGATCGCCAGTTTCCCCGGACAAACTTTTCGCCTCTGGCGGTGCGTCCGAAACGGGTAATTTCCCAGCCTAGCCAGCTTGCACCGGGAGCCAGATCAACCCGCATCTCTTGATGATAAATGGCCTGGTCAAAGACGATCGTTTCCTGGGGAAACCATTCTAAACAGGATCCTTCTGAAACGCTTGCCTGTACAATTTGGCGGGCCTCTTGGCCATTAGTCCGGTAGATCTTGCTGGCAGCAGCAGTGGTAATTAGAGCCTGGGTGTGGGGTTGAAGTTGCACATCAAGGGAAAGCCGATCGCCACCAACCACCCCTCCAGCGGTGTGCAAGATAACGCTATGACAAACCGCAGGACCTTCCGGGTAGAAGGGGCGTTGGAGTTTGAGCGGGGCTTGCGATCGGCTATGAATAACCTGAGTTGTCTCTCCCTCAGGGGCATAAACTAGCTGCAAACTTCCCTGCCAGTTTGAGCCAATCATGCCTGATTGAGAATGAACAGATTGCTGCACGAATTCAGAGAAATAGAACAGCTAAAAAATACCATTAGGTTTGAAATTTTTGAGGTTTTTATAGAATTTCTAAATCGCCTTTGAAAATTTCCAAGGGTTACATCAATTTAAAAAATGAAGGTTATAGATGGGAGTGTGGGGGCTTCGCCCCCAGCCAAAGGGGGAACTCCTACACCCCCGTCCTCAATCTGCCCTGTTTGCTATTTCCTGTTTGCTATTTAAATTTGGAATTATTTGAACTTGAACTTAAAAACTAGAATGATTCCTGACAGTAACAGGGTAATTACATTGGCCAGAATCACGGGCAAAGAGCTGATGTAAAGGCCATAGAGCACCCACAGGAAAACGCCTGTACAAAAGGAAATCAGCATACCCAGGGAAAAATCCTCAGCGGATTTCGTCTTCCAGGTTTTAATCACCTGAGGAATAAACGAAGTCGTGGTCAAGGTCGCTGCTAATAAACCCAGAAACGTAATAAAGGTCATGGAGGTTGGGATAAACGAATGCGATGAATTCTACCCCCATTCGCCCGCAAATTTATACCGCCAGGAATCGTTGAATCACTTCATTGCTTAACTCCCTGGTTGGCCCCTGGGCTACAATTCCGCCCTTCTGCATGGCATAGTACCAATCAGCTTTCCGGACAAAATGCAGGTGTTGTTCGACCAACAGCACAGAGATTCCCGTTTCCCGCACAATCTTTTGAACCGCTGCTTCAATTTCCAGGATGATAGAGGGTTGAATTCCCTCCGTTGGCTCATCCAATACCAAAAGGCGCGGGCGACCCATGAGGGCACGGGCGATCGACAACTGCTGCTGCTGCCCACCACTTAAGTCCCCCCCCATGCGAGGCAAAAAGGTTTTCAAGATGGGAAACAGCTCAAAAATTTCTTCGGGGATTTCCTTATATTTGGAAAGTCCGCCCGGTCGAGCTTCCAGACCTAGTAGTAAATTCTCTTTTACGGTTAGACGGGGAATGACATCCCGCCCCTGGGGAACATAACCAATGCCAAGACGGGCCCGTTGATCAGGTGTTTTGCCATTAATCGGTTTACCCGCAAGCTGGATGGTTCCACTGCGAGGAGCCAATAGCCCCATCACGGTTTTCAGGAGAGTTGTCTTACCCACGCCATTGCGACCAATCAGACAGACCATTTTACCGGATGCCACACCCAGGTCTACATTTCGCAGAATGTGACTCTCACCGTAGTAAACATTTAGATTACTCACCTCCAGCATCGGCTGTGAATCGGTGTTCAAAGATTCGACGGCAACTGCTCCGTTAGTTTGGCTCATAGGAAAAGAGAATAGTAGGGAATAGGGAAATTACGCTGCATGGGCTTCATCATCGTCCTGCGTGCCCAGGTAAACCTCAATTACGCGGGGATCGCTTTGAACTTCGTCCATGGTGCCTTCGCAGAGGACAGATCCCTGGTGTAATACGGTGACTTTACGGGCAATCTGGCGAACGAACTCCATATCGTGTTCAATCACCATGATGGAATGGCTCTCTGCCAGAGCCAAAAGCAGGTCTCCAACCTTCTCGGTTTCTTCGTCCGTCAAACCAGCAACCGGCTCGTCTACTAACAGCAAATCAGGGGACTGGGCAACTAGCATGCCAATTTCAAGCCGTTGTTTTTCGCCATGGGACAGTAACTCAGCAGAGATATCTGCCTTTGCAGTCAGACCGATCGTCTCCAGTAATCCCACAACAGTCCGGTGTTCAGAGGAGGAGGTGTGTCCCAGCAAGGTGTTAAACACATTTCTATGGCGGGAACAGGAAAGTTCCAGGTTCTCACGGGGTGTCAGCTTCAAGTAGACCCGCGGAGTCTGAAACTTTCGACCGATGCCCAAGCGGGCAATTTCATATTCTGAATAGGGGCGCAGGTTCTTTCCTTTAAAGAAAACCCGACCTTCCGTTGGCTTGGTTTTGCCTGTAATGACGTCCATGAACGTCGTCTTTCCGGCCCCGTTAGGCCCAATAACGACCCGCAACTCGCCATCATCCATGTTAAAGCTGAGGTTATTGATTGCCTTAAAGCCATCAAAACTAACCGTCAGATTTTCGATCTCTAAGATTTTCCCGCTCATATTGCACTTCTAGATCTTCTTCAAGGCTTGGATAGGTTTCAACCACTTTGGGACGACCGAAGAGCGATCGCACAAAACCGACGCTATCGGTCCGGAACCAACCCAAAATTCCACTGGGCAAAACCGTAACGACGATGAGAAATAAGGCCCCCTGAAAGAACAGCCAGAATGCTGGAAACTGTTCACTCAAAAGCGTCTTGGCGAAATTGACGATCAGCGCCCCCAGAATTGCGCCAATCAGCGTTCCCCGACCGCCGACCGCAACCCAGATCACCATTTCGATTGAAAAGGCAATGTCCATTGCTTTGGGTGTGATAATCCCAGATTGCACGGTGTACAACGCCCCAGCAACCCCCGCCAATGCAGCAGAAATCGCGAATACAAACACCTTGAAGCCAGTAGGGTTGTAGCCAGAAAAGCGGACTCGCGGCTCATCATCCCGAATCGCCACCAGCATCCGTCCTAACCGACCGCTGGTCAACCACCGACAAAGGCCGTATCCGCCAAACAGGAACACCACGCTGAGGGTATAGAACACCATCTGCACCTTGGGATCACTGGCCTGAACCCCAAAAATGGTAGAGGTGTCAGTCTTCAACCCGTTGGTGCCATTGATTAACTTTTGCTGCCCATTGAAAAAGTTGAAAAAGACAATCAACGCTGCCTGGGTCAGGATAGAGAAGTAGACGCCCCGAATCCGGTTGCGGAAAACCAGATAGCCAAGAACCGCAGCCACAATGGTTGGAACTGCGAAAACGGCAAGCACGGTGAACGGGAAGGAGCGAAACGGCTCCCAAAATAAGGGCAGCTGGTTAACTCCGTAAAGATTGAAAAATTCAGGAATCTGTCCGGCGGAAAGCCCCTGGAATTGCAGATACATTGCTAAGGCATAGCCGCCAAGCGCAAAAAAGACCCCATGCCCCAGACTGAGTAGGCCAGTATAGCCCCAAATCAAATCGATTCCCAACGCTACGATCGCCAGGGACAGAAAGCGCCCCAACTGGTTGACCCGGACTCCCTGGCCAATTCCTGTCAAAATGGGCGGAATCACAAGCAGCAGTAGCAAAGCGAGCGCTACCACAGTTCCAATCTCATAGAGAAGCGATTTTCGGCGCTGCCGGGCAGTGGGAAGCGATCGAGCTTCAACAACAGTTTCTATAGTTTCTACAGTCATGAAGGCCCCCTAGGCATCCACCGTCCGACCCTTCTGCGGGAACAACCCGGCAGGTCGGAACTGAAGGAAGACAATAATTAAAGCAAATACCATGACTTTCGCCATGCTGGCTGTAGCAAAAAAGTCAAAGAGACCTTTCAAGAATGGACTGAACGAAACCAAGGGACCCAAGGCATTGGAACTAATCATATAGTTAACGGTTCCGATCGTCATGGCCGCGACAATACTTCCCACCAACTTGCCCACACCACCGACGACCACCACCATGAAGGTGTCCACGATGTAAGATTGTCCCGTGTTGGGGCTGACCGAACCAAGGAGAGCTACTGCACAGCCTGCAATTCCAGCTAAGCCAGAGCCGATCGCAAAGGTGAGGGCGTCTACGGTCTTTGTTGGGATTCCCAAGCAGGCACTCATGCTCCGGTTTTGCGTCACTGCCCGGATGCGTAAACCCCAGGGTGTTTTGTTCAAAAACCAGTAAATACCGGCAACACAGACGATCGTCAAGAGGATGATAAACAGCCGGGTGAAGGGAAGCTGGTAATCGCCAATCAGCATCCCCCCCCGTAACCACTTAGGCGCAGTCACATCCACCCCTTGGGTACCGAACCAGGGATTCGTAAATTTCAGCTTATAGAGACTTCCAAGGATGTTAGAACTGACCAGGGCGATCGCTGCCGACAGGGGTAACATAATCCCAATCGTCCAGCCGCGAATCCGTTCAAAATCTGGACGCCGCCCCACCCCCCAGAGTGCCCCAAAAAACAGGGCGCAGAAGATAGCCAGCCCCGTCACAAACTGCCAACTCACACTGCGGACAAACTGTTGCAGGATTAAACTGACACCCCAGGTTGCTAACAGGGTTTCTAGCGGTCGGCCATAGAGGTAGCGAACCACACCCCGCTCTAAGATTAACCCCAGCAGTGCCGTAACCAAAAAAGCGGCAATCAGAGCAAAGAAAATATAGAAATCAGACAGAGCTGTTTTTTTGAGCGCATTCTGAACCACAAAGGTGGTATACGCTCCCATCATCATCAACTCACCATGGGCCATATTAATAACGCCCATCAGCCCGAAGACGATCGCCAAACCCAGTGCCGACAACAACAGCACAGAGCCAATACTCAGCCCACCGAATAGAGATTCCAGAAGTCCTGATAGCAAGAGTGTTCTCCTCTCAAAATTTTGGATTTCGGATCTTGGATTTTGGATTAGACTAAAAACCAAAACCCAAAATCCAAAATAATCTGGTAGTCCGTCAGGATAGATTTGAGGGGTCGCTCCAATCTATAAACCCCATATCTCAGGTGTTTTGACAGACGACTAGGTTGTCTTGAACTTACCGCCCTTCTTAGGATCAGACCAGTCGCAGGAGTAACCTTTGGTATCAGCTACAAACTGATTCCAGGGAACCGGTTTGACGGCTGCCGTTGAGGAGTAGACGATCTTGAACAATCCATCGTCTGCGACTTCCCCAATTCGCACCCACTTAGAGATGTGATGGTTGTTTTCCATGGTCACTTTCCCTTCAGGCGCATTAAAGCTTTGCCCTAATGCCGCTACCCGGACTTTCTCCAGATCATCCGCTCCGCCTGCTTTCTCGACGGCTTGTTTCCACAGGTATACACCGATGTAAGCCGCTTCCATGGGATCGTTGACGACGCGATCGTCGCCGTACTTTTTCTTGAAGGCCTCAACGAATTTCTTGCTTTCAGGGGAATCAACGGTTTGGAAGTAATTCCAGGCAGCAAAGTGACCTTTAAGGTATTCCACCCCGATCGCCTTGACTTCTTCTTCCGCAATACTCACAGACATGGAGGGGTACTTATCTGGGCCCATGCCCGCACCCTGCAACTGCTTAAAGAATGCCACATTGCTATCGCCGTTCAGAGTATTGTAAATTACGCCACCATCTGGCAAAGCAGCCTTGATCTTGGAGATGATGGGAGTCACTTCCGTACCCCCCAACGGGATATAATCTTCACCCACGACCTTGCCACCCTTGGCAGCCAACTGCGCCTTAATGATGGTGTTTGCGGTTCGGGGGAACACATAATCAGACCCCACCAGGAAAAAGGGCTTGCCCTTGTACTTCTCCATCAGCCAATCGACAGAAGGCTCAATTTGCTGGTTAGGAGCCGCTCCCGTGTAAAAGATGTTCTTAGAACATTCCTGACCTTCATACTGCACTGGATACCACAGCATATGGTTCTTGGATTCAAAGGTATCCTTAACCGCTTTCCGACTGGCAGAAGTCCAGCAGCCAAAAATGGTAACGACCTTATCCTGATCAATTAATTTCTTAGCTTTTTCGTTAAATGTAGGCCAGTCAGAGGCACCATCTTCTTTCACAGCTACGATTTGCTTGCCAAGCACACCGCCTGCCTTGTTGATTTCTTCGATCGCTAGCTCTTCAGCATCGACCACGCTCTTCTCACTGATCGCCATCGTGCCGCTAAGTGAATGAAGAATCCCTACCTTAATGCCATCACCAGCCGCCGATGAAGCTGGGGAAGCAGAGGCTTCCGGAGAAGCACTCGTGCTTGCGGTAGGAGTGCTACTTGCACAAGCCTTCAGCAGGGTTGTGCCAGCAACAGCAGAGCCAAAAATAATAAATTCACGCCGACGAAACTTATTTGACATATGGAGTTAAACGCTCCCAACTAAACGAGCCGAGAGTACACAGAGACTCGGTAATAACTCTGAGATATTAGGGCTATGGTCAAACGTTAAAATGTATCGTTCTATACAGTATCCTGCTTCCTGCCAAATCATCTGCCCATTTGTCAACCATCAATGGAGTAATTCAGGCACCTGAATCCCTCTGAAAGTATTGATGGGACTAGCTTCCAAAAAGTTGAATGGCTTTAAAGGTCTTTATGGGGTGATCAGCCTTCAAACGTCAAAATATCTTTTGTATCAATCAAAGAATATTTTTGATTTCATCCATTGAACAGTTTCATTAATCAACTCCATTTATTAATGGAGTTGACAACTTCCTGTTATTAATTTCTAGTCTGTGGAGGGATAAAGAGTTTCCAATGTAACAAATGAATTAGGACTGGCGTAGTATGAAGCCACTAAGTCAGCGCCCTTCCTTGAATAATCTTTGATAATCTTTTATGGGTTTATTGGGAGAAATTTTGTATGACAACTGCTCCGACGAAGCTTCCAGGAAAATTTCTGGTTGAGAGTTCTCCCACTCCGATTTACCAAAGAATAACCAGCGGTTATCGAAGCGCGCTAGAACAATGCGGCAACTCGGTCATTTATTTTAATCCCAGCGAATACGCCAGTTTCGACGAAGCGTTGGAGTCTTTGCTAGAGCTTGCTCACTCTGGAGAAATCGACATCCTCCTGATTTTTGACAACTCTTCATTGATCCGGTTTTTTCTAGAGCAGTCCAACCGTTTCGTTTTTGAGCTGTTTCAGGCGTTTTTGGTTTTTATCCACCACGACAATATTTGGAGTAGCTTTGCCGACCACGAAATTGAAACGGGTCAGCATTTGCTAGAAGGTTGGCAACGGGTCAACCATCGCAGTATCCATTTCTGTATTGAGTCCACCAACTTTATTGATTTAAAGAGTATGGGATTCGATCGGGTCTACTCGATTTTTCACGGATCTGAATTCGAGAAAATTCCTCCGCCAGAGTTCTATGCGTTTGATCTCTTATTTGTGGGGCACGTTTTGCCTGGAATTGAGGTGGTTGCTAAGCCTTACAGTAACCTCCCTTTTTTCCACCGAATTGCGGCTGATTATTGGCAGCGGTTGATCTGCCTCGATCGGGAAATCGAGCTATCTGCGATGGCCTATGCCCAATCCCAGCCAGGAACTGATAGCAGCGTCCAATCAATCAGGCACCGTTCAAACTACCAATACGTAGCCAGTCGCCTTTCCTTGGGCTTTCGAGGCGACTTAATTAAACGGATCAATCCAATCTTCCCAGTCAATGTAATTGGAGGAGATCCCAGCTATTTGGAAGGGCTTCCAGCCAATCACAGAATTGATCAAAAAAATATTATCTACCACGCGCCGACTAATGATTATGCCGTAACTCGCAATCTCTATGCCAGTTCCAAAATCAACCTCAATATTACTGGAATCCAATTCGATCATGCGGTTGTCAATCGGGTTATTGATGCAAGTGCAGCCGGAGGATTTGTGCTAACGGATTGGAAGGCAGATCTCAAAAACATTACTTCAGTCAGCGAAGAAATTTCTTACCGCACCATTGAAGAATTAAATGGAAAAATTGAGTATTACCTGACCCATGAAGGTGAACGGCTAGAAATTGCCGATCAACTGCATCAAGATGTTATTCAGCACTGTCGTTACGATCGACTTGTAGAGTACGTAATTTCTAAAATTCAAGCTCCTGCTTCAAATCCTGGTGAACCCATGTATATTGATTTGGGCTGCGGTCCCCACAAACGAGCAGGGTTTATTGGAGTCGATCTCACCAATGGACCTGGAGTCGATGTTGTTGCCGATCTGAATCAGCGGTTTCCCTTTCCCGACAGCAGTGTTGATATTGTCAGGGCATACGACGCCATTGAGCATTTGCACGATCGCATTTACACCATGAATGAGATCTGGAGAATCTGCAAACCCAATGCATTGGTGGATATTCGCGTTCCTTCTACGGATGGACGGGGGGCTTTTCAAGACCCAACCCATGTCAGCTTCTGGAATATTAATTCATTCAAATACTATTGTGTTGAGTTTCCGGCCTACCTGGAACTATGCCAGAGCTATGGATTTAAAGGTGCATTCAGCGTCGTCAAATTAGAGCATGAAGCGGAAATCATTGACGAAGTGATTCAAGTCAAGGCAACGCTAAAAGCGATTAAGTCCAGTCCTTCATTGATTGACTCCCTAGCGAAAAGCCTCAACTTGAGAGCCAAAAATCTAATCATTTGCCCGGACTGGAACCAACCAGAGGAAGCGCTTCACCCAGCACTTTTGGAAATTTTCTATACAATTTCTAAGCATCTTGATGGCAAGCACACGACTCTTTTAATTAACCAGGGTAACTTTCCCTTAGAAAGTGAGGTAACGCTAGAAGAAATTCTCTACAGTCTTATACTTTCTGCTTTCCTGAATGAAGGAATTGATCTCGCCAGTGAAGGTCCAGAAATGTCCCTTGTCCCACCTCTCACTCCGGCGGAATATGATGCCCTGTTTCAAAAAATAGATTATCGTGTGCCGCTGTCTAGAGAATATATTCAACCTGAAATGCGTCCAGGATTGGAAAAAATACCGACATGCCCGCCAGAAGAACTGCAAACGCTCACAACCGATAGATAAGTAGGTAGCTCTAATTAATTGTAAGAAGGGG
>JBAUTA010000249.1:0-8945 GCA_049581985.1 Kovacikia sp. | reverse complement strand
ATGAATAACTGGCAAGAACGTATCAACATCAATCCCAATGTCTGTCACGGTAAACCCTGCATTACCGGAACCCGCATTATGGTATCCGTCATTCTCGACAACCTGGCAGAGGGCATGACACCCGATGAAATTGTGGCAGACTATCCACCCCTTACCTTGCTGGATATTAGAGCCTCGATCGCCTATGCCGCTGCACTGGCACGGGAAGAAGAGTTGTTGCCACTGCGGTAAACCAGAATGCTCATCAATTGGATGAAAACTTGAGTGATACCCATACCGAATTTCTCAGGCAAAAGGGATATGAATGCGATCGCGTCACTGACGAAGGGCTTTCCGGCGCAACCGATGAGGTTGTCTGGCAGCAAGTTTGTCAAGAGCAACGCTTTTTCATCACCCTTGACCTGGATTTCTCTGATGTGCGCCGTTTTCCACCCGGCACCCATCCCGGCATTCTGCTTTTGCGCCCTCGGAGCCGTAGCCGATAGGCTGTATTAGACTTGCTTACCCGCATCCTCAACGACTATTCGCTGGAATCTCTGCAAGGATGCCTGATTGTTGCCGATGAAGCCCAAACTAGAATTCGTCGCCCATCTGAATGAGCGATCGCTTGATCTTGGAAGTGCAGCGATCGTCCTCCAATCCGCACC
Organism: Kovacikia sp.; assembly: GCA_049581985.1. Lineage (GTDB taxonomy): Bacteria > Cyanobacteriota > Cyanobacteriia > Leptolyngbyales > Leptolyngbyaceae > Kovacikia. Next base: position 8,298 of record JBAUTA010000249.1, on the reverse strand, counting down.
TTCCAACCTCCGTATAGCTTTCAGCATCCAAGAAACGCGAAACTTTGACCTTTGAACGCGAAACTTTGACCTTTGAACTCGGAACTTCGACCCCACAACTCGGAACTTTGACCTTTGAACTCGGAACTCCAGGCTTTTTGCTCCAAAAACGAAGTGTGCTTCGCAACGCTTCGCGAACAGAACTCGGAACGTCGAGCTTTTTACTTCAACATCCGAGTTCTGAGCTTGAACTTTCGACCTTTGAGGTCAAAGACCCAGGCTTTTTTCTAAACCGTTGCCCCCTGCGGCTCGACCTTCCGAGACTTCCGCGCAAACCGCTTACTCATCTCATCCGCCACTGCATCCAGCCCTGCTCCCTTCCCGCTTGGCTGGTCTCAAACCACGGGATGGTAGTAAAAAGCCACCCCCAGAATTAGATAGGTTGCCAGTAGTAATGCGCCATCCAACCAGTTGGAGCGACCTCCAGAACTAATTAAATTGGTGACGGCAACCGCGATCGCCATGGCCGCAACCTCAAACGGATTGAAATTGAGATCCATGGGTTGACCAATCATCAACCCAATAAAAACCAGGACAGGCGCGACAAACAGGGCAACCAGCAAACTATCCCCTGTGGCAGCAGAAACCGTCAGATCCATCTGGTTTTTCATGGCTAACCGAATAACCGTCACAAATGCCGCAAAATCGCTGATTAGCGGAATCAAAATTACCCCGGTAAAAAGAGGCGTCAGCCCCAGGCGTGCCGTTTCTGGCTCCAGCACATTGACAAACAGATCGGACTCAAACGCAACAGCGATCGTGGAGGCCAGCAATACCCCAATCCAAAGATACAGCTTGGGTAACTTGGCAGTTTTAGCCGGATCTGCCGGATCATCGTCTAAGGGTTCCTCATCTGCTAAACCCATCTCATACAGGTAGCTGTGGGTTCCCAGGGAAAACACCAGCGTTAGCCCATAGACCACAATCAGCACCGAAGCGGTTGCGATCGAAATATTGCGAATGGCGATCACATTCAGAATATTAGAAGTTGAGATCACCAGGGTCGGCAACCCGATCGCAATCACCGCCAGCGTCATTGAGGAACCATTCACTTTTGCCAGAATGGGCTTAAATTCCTGCTCCTTGTAACGCAACCCGCCGGCCAGCATAGCCAGCCCCATTAACAACAGCAGATCGCTCAGAATCGTCCCGGTGATACTCGCTTGAACAATGCTCACCAATCCGGCTTTCAGGGCGACCAGCGCAATCACCAGTTCAGTCGCGTTACCAAAAATTGCATTCACCAGTCCCCCAATGGACGGCCCCGTGACCACCGCAATCTTTTCTGTGGCGGTGCTTAACCAGATAGACAGGGGAATAATGGCCAGGATGGAAGTCAGAAAGACAGCTGAGGTTCCCCAATGTAGGCGATCGGCAGCAATTGACAGCGGAATAAAAATAAGTAGAACCAGTGGAACCAGATTCTTGACCTTGATAAAGTGCGGATGCGTTGCGATAAACATTCCCTACTCGTTCATATTTTTGTAGGTCGCCACAGCAGAGGGAGAAATCCGGTTGAGGTAGCGGAAAATCCAATACTTAAAAATGGTATCTAAAATAACTGGGAATGTGGCGATGAATAGAAAGATGAAATCATGGTTTGAGGGTAGCCCCAGATGCTTCGCAATTCCATCCAACAAGACTTCCCAGCCGTGGGGTGAGTGGAACCCGACGAACATATCGGTGAACAAAATGATAATAAATGCCTTCGCACTATCACTCAACCCATACACGGTTTCGTCAATAAATGACTTAAGTACCGCAATTCCCGGACGGTTAGTAGCAATCACAATTGCAAATGCAATCAGTGATAGTAAATCGGAAAAAACATTCTTGACCGCATTTCCGCTCAGTTCACTATATTCCTGTTTCAGCTCCAATGCCTTATCTTTCATGCGGTCATTAATTTCTCCCTCGGAAAGGCGGGGCGTGTTGCTAACTAATCCCTGAAATTTAAGTCTTTCTTCAAAGGTTCTTAATTCTTGCAGGGCTTCTTCTTCCAATTCGAAATTAATGAAAACGTCACTCCTTTCGGGTGGTCTAAAGTGGTCTACGATGGGGCCAACCACAAACACCTTGGAGAGCTGTTGGGTCAGTAAGGGGACAATAATTAACAACAGCAGAAACCGAATCGAGATATAGGTCTTAGTCCGGTTAGTGCGAAAAGTCTGGACGACCTGTTGCTCAGATTTGGGGTCTAAGTCTCGCTTGATGCGGTTCAGGGTGCCTGCGATTGATCGTGGCAAAACCCCTGTTTTGTCCAGAATTGAATCATCTCCGCTCTCTGCTGCTTGCTCGACTGAATAGGTTTGACTCGTCAGGCTGGTGCTCTGACCATTGCTAAAATTCGCTGGGGTAAAAGCACCAGGCCGTTGGGAGACGGGGACTAAGGATAGGGAGCTAGATTCTTTTGATTTATAGCGATCGATCACTTCATCAATAAACCTAAGTTTTTCTAAAATGATAGAAGCCTGATCCCGATCACCTGCACGGTAACTGCCAGAACGGGCACTGGCGGAAGGATCGGTCGTGTTAAAAACAATTCGGCTGGCTTTAAATTCTGAAAGGCGAATTTCAGCGATTTTGAGATACTTCTTCAGCTCCGCCTGAAAGTAAGCAAAGGTATTTTCACTCAGTTGACCAGAAAGATTAGAAACGGGATTGCCAGCAAAATGTTCATCTTCGATCGCCTTGATCATTAAGGTAGCATCGTATGCCTGATCCAGCGCCCTTTCAGGTGTTCCTTCATACCAGCGTCTCGCAATTTGCAGGGACCGATTTATCCTCGTCCAAAGTGATGTTTTCATGGCAACAGCGGGCTTGAAATTGTTTCCATCGCCGGCATGGTTCAAACCGGACGCTTGAAAATAAAGTGTACTCTAGAACCTTAGGACACTCGTCATCCTAGCAAAGTCATCAAGGAACAATTTGATGATCAGTTTAGCCTCCAGCCCCCCTCTCTGGATCACAGGCCCTACCCGCAGCGGCAAGACAGCCCGCCTGGTCGAGTATTTCAAGCATTGGGCCGCAGCCAACTCCCCCCTTCCCTCTGCCGATGCTCCTGGTGTGCTCGTGCTGGCTGCGATCGGAGATAATCGGATTGATCTGGTCGATCGCCTGACCCTGGCAACTCAGGGTAAATATCCGTTCCACTCCACCACCCCTCAGGGCTTTTTCCAGGAGGAGGTGACCTTATTCTGGTCGTTGCTGGTTCAAGAACTTGATTTGAAGGCCCAGTTTCCCCTGCGGCTGGCTCCCGAAACCGAGCAGGAACTGGCAACCCAACTCTGGCAACCGGAGCTTGATCGGGTGATCGCGCAGCAGTCGAAGGTACTGGTATCACGCCTGGTGCGGCGGGTGTTAGATTTGCTGCAACTAGCAGGATTAGCTGGTATTCCGGTGCAGGATATTCCAGCTATTCTGGAGCAGGGTTTCGGCGGCCAAACCGACGAGTTGCCGATCCCTCCTGATGGGGTAGGAGAATTACTGCAACGCTGGCAGGTCTGGTGTCTGGAGCGGGGGTTGCTGACCTACGGCATAATCGCTGGGCTGTACTGGCAATATTTGTTACCCCACCTTACCTATCAAGCCCATCTGATTCAGCGCTATCGGCTAGTCTTAGCAGACGATTTAGATGAGTATCCGGCGATCGCCCGTCCCCTTTTTGAGGGGCTACTCGATGCGGGGGCGACGGCAGTCTTTACCTCCAACCCGGATGGGGCGGTGCGGCTGGGGCTGGGCGCAGATCCGATCGCCCTGGCTGGTTTAGCCGAACGCTGCCAGGTAGAAACCCTGACTAAACAGCCCGTTCATTCCTTAGGCGAGGATTTAGGAACCTCGGTTGTGGAGTTGGTGACCGACCCGGTGTTTCTTGCTGGGTTGCCAGAGTCCATCCAGTTGATTCAGACAACCTCCCGCGCCCAACTCCTGCGTCGCCTTGCTGAGGTCATGGTGAAAGCGATTCGGACGAATCAGGTGGAGCCCAGAGAGGTGGCAGTGATTGCTCCCGGTCTTGACCCGATCGCCCGCTACAGTCTGATCGAAATCCTCAGCAAACACCAGATTCCCGTCGAATCACTTAACGATCAGCGCCCCCTCACCAGTTCCCCTATCATTCGCGCCCTGCTGACGCTCCTGACCCTGGTCTATCCCGGTTTAGGTCGCCTTGTGGACCGGAATGCGGTGGCAGAGATGCTGGTCGTGTTGACGGGAATCGGCGGACAGGGGAGTCGCAACCGGGAACCGGCAATCGGGGAAGATAGGCAAGAGGGCGGAGATCGGGGGACGCGGAGGCACGGAGAGGCGGAAACCCAACGTTCATTTCAACCTTCAACCCTTCAATTTCAAACCGCTCCCGCCGCCCTGCCGCCGCCCGCCGCCTTTGCCATTGATCCCGTCCGTGCCGGGCTGCTAGCTGACTACTGCTTTGCTCCCCACCCCGATCGTCCCCGCTTGCTACCTGCCACCACCTTCCCCCGTTGGGACCGCCTGGGCTACCAGGCAGCCAGTGCCTATGAGCAGATTTTGCGCTGGATTGCCACGCAACAATCCCAATTGGAGCAGCGTCTGATTCCCAATCCGGTTTCGCTCCTAGACCGGGCAATTCAACAGTTTTTTCTGGGGGGCGGTTCCCTTCCCTTTGACCAGTTAGCAGCGCTCAGACAATTGATTGAAACGGCTCAACACTACTGGGAAGTCAGTGGTCGGCTGAGACGGGGCGATCGCTTTGAGGCCCCTTCCTACATCACGGTCAGTCGCTTTATTCAACTCATGCGGAGCGACACGGTTACTGCCAATCCCTATCCCGTTCGTCCGATCGGACCCGCCAGTAATGCGGTTACCCTGGCCAATGTTTTCCAGTATCGCTCTAGCCGTCGTGCCCACCGCTGGCAATTTTGGTTGGATGCTGGCTCTCCGCGCTGGCTAATCGGTGTTGACGCTCTGTTCGCAGCTCCTCTGTTTGTTCAGGAATGGTCTGGACGCCCCTGGACTGCTGCTGATACGCTGGATGCCAATGAGCGCCGCTTGCGGCGCATCCTCCTGGATCTCCTGGGGCGTGCCGGAGAGCGCGTTTACCTTTGCCATAGCGACCTGGCAACCAATGGGCAGGAGCAAACGGGTATCTTATTATCCCTGGTCAATGCGGCGGTTCCCCTGCTGGTTTAGGGGGCTGTCAAGCGTGTTTTGAGGATTGGAAACCCTCAAAACACCTGGGATATGGGTTCTGTAAATTTGAGTGACTCTTCAATGCCAAATGTAAGCAAATTGATCTCTGTATTCGAGGAGACTCGGCGGCTACTAGATAACCCTGATAACGATTTTGTCTGGTCATCCTGGGACGATCTCCAAAATGCCCTAGTCGAGATCGATCACATTCTCTCCAGGCTACGATTTAGGGCTTTTCCAGTAAACCTTGCGTTACAAGTGCTCTTTGCTCCTACGGGGTCATGTAAAATTTATGATTTGCAACACTAGCAAGCAATGATCCTGAGGCTGAGTGATATTGATGACCGAGCCTGATCAACCGCGCGCTATCCATCCCTGCGGATGCGTGACTGCCTCCCCTGGTCACCTGAAAACTGCCCAAGAACTGGGGCTAGACAGCCAATTTGCTGAGGTATCTGTTTGCGTCTGCCAGGATTGTGGTCAGCTCTGGCTACGGTATTTCTATGAAGTTGAGGCGTTTACCGGATCCGCAAGGTGGTATCTGGGGGCTATCACTCAGCAGCAGCTTGCTACGCTCAGACTGGAATCTGCGAAAGGGATTCTGGAAGACCTTGATGAATACTACTATGGCGGGAGTTATTACCAGGGACAACAGGGTAAGACTTCAGGGAAAATTCTTTTACTCCCCTAAGGTTTTCCTCCAAGCCTATCCTCTGTAGACCCAAACAAAAGTTTTGAAAGGGGTTCCCCCCTGGGGCAAAATTTAGTGCTTGCAACCCTGGTGCCCTAACCCAGGGAACGTTTCCAAGCGGTTCTAAAAGATTGCTTAATTCCTTTATCAAAAATCCCTGCCATACTTAAGTAAAGTACGAGATAGAAACTGCAAACGAATACTGCGATTAATTCTGATGTTTGATTTCACTAGCTTGCTTGCATTCTCCCATACCTATTGCATCTCCATCTGTGCGGTTCTGGTTCCACTAAATTTGCTGACAACCTTACAGACGGTGGTCCTGGTAGGGTTAAACCGTTCAACCATACGGGTATGGCAGGCAACCGGGCTAGCGGGGTTATGCGCCCTGTTGATGGTGCTGCATGTACTGACCTGGTTTTTGGTTGGGGTCGTTCGACTAGAAACTTTTGTGCTGCTGTCGTTGGGAACTATTTGCCTGAGCATTAACCTGTGGGCCGTTGGGCATCCCTATAGTCTTCGCTGGCTATTGGTTAGTTTGGGAAGATCTCTCAGAGCATTGCAGACCCGGATTGCATCATGAGTGGTTTTTCTGAAGAACAATCTAAGCGATCGCAGGAGGCAACTTCGGAAATATCCGGGAACTCAAACCATGAAACGGAAGAATCTGCCTGGTTAGAGGTAGAGGCAGAGCTTTCTCGCCCTGCGATTTATGCGGCTGATTTAGCGTCGTTGCCGGATAGCCGATCGCCCGCATCCAGCCTCAGCAAGCCTAGCCTGGTCGATCCGCTCAGTCCCCTGACGATGGTGGAAACAGCGTTTCTGGCAAGCGCAGCCAGTCTGATCTGGTTGGTCAACTACTACTTCCCCCTGGGTCCCCTGTTGCGGATCTTTTTTCCAATTCCGATCGCCCTTATCTATTTGCGCTGGGGAAACCGGGCCGCTTGGATGGGGGCACTCGTCTCTGGATTGCTGCTCAGCGTTTTGATGGGACCGGCCCGCAGTATTCTCTATGTTATTCCCTATGGCGTCATGGGGGTGCTCCTGGGAGTCTTCTGGCATCGGCGGGCAAACTGGGGAATTTCAGTTTTCACAGCATCGCTCCTGGGTTCATTTGGTTTCTTCTTTCGTATCTGGCTAGTTTCCCTCCTTTTGGGGGATGACCTATGGCTCTATGCCACGACTCAGGTGACCGATTTACTGGACTGGATATTTGTCAAACTGGGTTTAATTGTGCAGCCCAGTTTGTGGATGATTCAGTTTGCGATCGTGATTTTGGTCCTGCTCAGTAACATTGTTTATCTATTTGTCGTCCACCTTGTGGCCTGGTTCCTACTTGATCGCCTGGGCAATCCCATTCCTAGACCCCCAAAGTGGGTGCAAGTTTTGATGGATTATGAGTGAATCAGGGAGTTGTTCCTCCCCTTGCGTCCGCGTCTACACCCAGGTACCCCAGGGCCAGCATTGGCTGAACCGCTATCAGGGACAAAAGCCCATCTTTGCCTGTGTGTTGGGGTTTACGGCAACGGGATTAATTCCTGGCATCTCTGCGGCGGGGGCAACGCCGATTGATCGGCAGTACACAGCGATCGCTGATGCTGAGTTTTTATGGAGCGGTCCCCAACCACGTCCCAGGTATCCCTTGCCACCGCTAGAGGTGGGTGCATCTCCCGTCTTAATTTCCCGGGCCATTGTGACAGCGCAAGACATTCCTGTCTATCTCTTCAATGCCGGGTTGCCCTATGCTCCAGCCGTTCCCTCGATTGATTTAGGTGGCACCCCTGCCCGTTGTCTAAGTCAGGGGAATGCCCTGGATCAATCAACGATCGCCCATTTGCTAACCCAGGGGCTCCTCTGGGGAGAAAAACTGGCTGACCGGGTTCCGGTTGGTTACGTGATTTTGGGAGAGTGTGTTGTCGGCGGCACCACAACTGCCCTGGCGATTTTAACAGGGTTGGGGCTTGCTGCCGCAGGCAAAATCAACAGCAGCCACCCCACCTGCAACCACGACCAGAAATGGACCCTGGTTGCAGATGGGATCCGGCAGGCAGGACTTGACCCCCGATCGCCCCAACCCCTAACCATCGCGGCTGCTATTGGGGATCCGATGCAGGTTGTGGTCGCGGGGATGGCGATCGCGGCCAGCCGTACCTGTGGGGTGATGCTGGCAGGGGGAACCCAGATGCTAGCGATTTATGCACTGCTGCGGGCGATCGCAACCCATCACCAGTTATCCTGGCAACCGGAACAGATTGTGGTGGGAACCACCCGTTGGGTAGTAGAGGATCCAACGGGAGATACGGTAGGACTGGCACAGATGATTGGCGATGTGCCCCTGATCGCAACGCAGTTAAGCTTTGCAACTTCACGTTTTGGCCAACTCCGGGCTTACGAGCAGGGAT
>JBAUTA010000248.1:0-2955 GCA_049581985.1 Kovacikia sp. | reverse complement strand
GATCTCTACCTTGAACAAGAGCCTCAATTCAAAGCACAAATTCTGCGCTGTGCCACAGTCCAGAAGAACCTGGTAGTTCTTGATTTGCGTCAGGAACCTCTGATTCATGCGGGCAATCGGTTCATGGTCTACGCCCTGTTCCCCCCATGTAATATTTCGATCCATGTGATGTGGGGATTGAGGCAGCAAAACACTGTACTGGCAACGGGCAAATCCATTTTCAACCGCACATCCCCCATCAATATTGGCGAACTCATGCTGAAATATGGGGGTGGTGGTCATAATGCCGCTGGCACTTGCCAGGTAGAAAACAGTCAGGCTGACCAAGTTCTGGCGGAAATTATTAGTCAAATTAATCAGAAGTAGTCCTCCGACCGGGTGCAGGGACAAGCCTCCTGCACCCGGTCCTCCCAAGAAGGCTACGCCTATGCTGAAACATCGGTATAGCTAATTGGCATCACTAATTTGAAGGTTTAGCAACCGAAAAACCTCGACGGGTTGGGCGGGTTTCAGCAATTTGCACCTGGAATTTCACCTGGTCAGTTATTTCGCCACTTTTGACCTGGAGGGTCCAATTTCCGGGTTTGGGTACCCAGAAAAGAGAACTGCTGGTTTGAGTTGCGATCGCCTGTCCATTCAGCCGCCACTCGACAGGCTGAGGAGAGGGACTTGTCAACTTGAACTCTAATCGTTGAGCAGTTGCTTCTGAACCTGAGGTGGCGGCATCCAACAAAAACGAGTCCCCGTTGCGGGGAGACAAAATTCTCAATGGTCCATTATTGGGAATGGGGGGCCGCATTGCCAACCATTCGTTATATTCCTCTGGCAGCCTCAGACGATACTGAGGTTGTCCATGGGTTGTCGTCATCTGGTAAAAGGGATCGGGCTGGCGATCGTACGCACCCAAATCCTCCGGATAAAAATATTCCTCCACGATCGAGGGACAGGCAGCGCTTGGACGCGCACCCGACACCGCACAGATTGGACGCTTCACCAATCCTTGAGGTGGTGGAAAAGCTTGGGGTTCTTTCTGTTCGTGCAAATGCAGCATAATCCGGTTCCACAGGGGAGCCGCCCCCATGACTCCGGATACCTGTTGCATCGGCGCACCATCAAAATTTCCCACCCACGTTGCTACTGTGTAATCCGTGGTAAACCCAACCGTCCAGGTATCTCGAAAGTCGGAAGAGGTTCCGGTCTTAACAGCCGCTGGAAAGGGCAGACTCAATAGCGACTCCACCCCAAACGCCTTGGCGCGAGCATGGGGGTCGCTGAGCATGTCGGTGATAAGGGACCAGGTAGAAGCAGAGACCGGGAGGCGGGAGGTGGGAGACGGGGGAGTTGAGGAGGGGAGAGGAGAGATTGAAGTTTGGGCTTTCTCCGAGTCACCCTTTTTGCCTGCTTCTAACTGCCACCTTATCCCAATTCCCTGTCCTTGCCTGACTATGCTCAAATAGGCCCGTGCCAATTCCCAAAGGCTGACTTCGCCACTGCCAAGGGTGAGTCCCAGGCCGTAGTAATCCGGGGATTGCGTTAAATGACTAAACCCAAGCTCTCGCAACCGTTCCAAAAAAACTGGAACCCCAACTTTTTCCAAAACACGAACGGCAGGAACGTTGAGCGAATTCGCCAGGGCAACCCGGATGCGCACAGGTCCCTGAAAGGTTTCGCTGTAGTCGGAAGGGGTATAGAGTTTGGCCCCGGGAATGGCGTAGCGAGTCGGAACATCTGCCAGGACAGTATTAGGACGAATCACCCGTTTTTCCAGGGCAAGTTCGTAGAGAAACGGTTTTAGCGTAGAACCCGGTTGCCGTAATGCTTGAACTCCGTCGTTGCGCCCCATTTGGGCATCTGCAAAGTAGTCAGGGGAGCCAACGTAGGCCAGTACCTCAGCGGAGCGGTTATCTAGCACCAGTGCCGCCGCATGATGCACATTATGGGATGCCAGAGACCGGATTACTTGCTGTACCTGGGCTTCGACAAATTGTTGCAACAGCAGATCTAAGGTAGTACGGATCTGAGCAGGAGGGTCGGGAAGCTGGTTTGCTAACCAGAACAAAAAATGGGGAGCGGCGACAATGCCCTGCTGCCGGGGCTGAAGAGAAATTTCTTCCTGGCGGGCCCGATCAGCTTCAGCCTGGGTGAGATAGCGATCGCTGACCATGCGATTGAGGACATAAGCCTGCCGACGTTTAAGCGCATCTCGATGTTCGTAGGGATTGAGGCGATTAGGGTCATTGGGAATTGCCGCCAGCATACTTGCCTGAGCAACATTCAACTCACTGGCGGAGAGGCCAAAGTAAATGCGGGAGGCTGCCTCTACGCCGTACACATTCCCTCCCATGGGCAGTCGGTTAATGTAGGACTGCAAAATTTCATCCCGACTCATACCTGCTGTCAGTCTCCAGGAGAGCCAGATTTCCTCAAATTTGCCAGGTAACGTGCGGGGAATCGGATGAAGCATTCGGGCAAGCTGCATGGTGATGGTAGAAGCACCACTAACGATCTGCCGAGCCTGAATTGCTTCCAGTAGGGCACGCCCGATCGCCCGTTCATCCAATGCCCCATGCTGATAGAACCGCTGATCCTCCGCCGCTAAAATTGCCTCGATAAACTGAGGTGATATCTGTTTCAGGGGTATGGCAATGGTATGGTCCTGATCGCGAGTCAGCACCGTTCCTAAAGGTAACCCGTTGCGATCACGAAACTCAATTGCCTGCTGATCCTGAATCAGGTCAGCCGCACGAATGGGGGCCAGGTAAGGCAAAGATCGGATCCCCAAGATCAGCAGCAGCAACAGCAGCAGGCTTTTCAGTCGCCAGTCACTTTTGCGCCAGCGAATTCGCAGGGTACTTCCCAGGTTGTTAAGCCACTGGCTGCCCTGAGGTTGCTATCGTCTTCCAATTTGGCCCATACCCCATTCCTTAGAAAAATACTCCCCATTCAGGACTACAC
>JBAUTA010000247.1:0-12370 GCA_049581985.1 Kovacikia sp. | reverse complement strand
GTTGAGACTCTGTAATTTCATCACTCTAAGGATAGATTAGAACTGAAAGCCTACTGGAACTGCATACCATTCACCCCCCTGGGTCACGCCAGTAATTCTTAATCAAATGTAATATATTGAGCCCTGGAGATAAAAACTTTTTGCCCTTCAATCTGGATCGGATCCAATCGAGAATAGCTCTGGATGGGCGATCGTCAGCATTTTGAGAGTCGGAAATCTAACCATTGCATCCCGCTACCCCTAGGAGAAGATAACGCATGAAAATCCTAAAACTTCAGACGCTCAGAGGTCCCAATTACTGGAGCATTCGTCGCCCAAATTTGATCGAAATGCGGCTAGACCTGGAGCAAATGGATGAAATTTTTTCAGACCAGATTTCGGGATTTTATGAAGGGTTGGTTGAAGCACTCCCAAGCTTAGTAGAGCATTGCTGTTCGCCTGGATACCGGGGCGGTTTTCTGGAACGCGTCAGGGAAGGAACCTTGATGGGGCATGTGATTGAGCATGTGGCGCTGGAACTCCAAACCCTGGCTGGAATGCCCGTAGACTTTGGTCGCACCCGTGCTGCATTAGCTCCTGGGGTCTATCGAGTTGTGTTTGAATACCACCATGAAACAGCGGGCCGCTACGCTGCCAGGGCGGCTATGCGACTGGTGGAAAGCTTGATCGATCGCGGTTACTATCCTCCCAGTGAGGTGGAAATCGATCTGAATGACCTGCGCGAGCTGAAGGCAGACGCTTCCTTAGGGGTCACAACGGAAGCAATTTTGCAGGAAGCGATCAGCCGTCACATTCCCTGGGTTGAACTGCCTGCCCGTCACGTCGTTCAGCTTGGGACGGGGGTTTACCAGACTCGCCTGCAAGCTGCCCAAACTAACAACACTGGCATTTTGGGCATTGAAATGGCAGGCGACAAGGAAGCCACGATCACAATGCTGCGATCCGCAAATATTCCGGTTCCAAAGGGGAAGGTGATTAACGTTCTGGATGATTTAAGGGATGCGATCGAGGCGATCGGGGGTTATCCGGTGGTGCTTAAGCCCCTGGATGGTAACCACGGGCGGGGAATCACCCTGAATATCAACAATTTATATGATGCCGAAGATGCTTACCTGCTGGCAGAACGCGAGTCCAAATCCCGGTCAGTCATGGTCGAGCGTTTTTACCAGGGGCGAGATTTTCGGGTGCTGGTCGTGAATGGCAAAGTCATTGCAGTCGCAGAACGGACTCCCGCCCATGTGATTGGGGATGGTCAATCCACCATTGCCGAGCTGGTCGAAGTCACCAACCGGGATCCTCGCCGGGGAAATGGCCACGAAAACGTCCTTACCCGAATTACGATCAACGCTCGCAGCGAACAGCTCCTAGAGCAACAGGGCTACACCCTGGGCAGCATTCCCCCCGAGGGCCAAGTCTGCTACCTGAAAGCCACAGCAAACCTCAGTACAGGCGGCATTGCCATCGATCGCACCGACGAAATCCATCCCGAAAATATCTGGCTCGCACAGCGCGCTGCCAAAATCATCGGTCTAGACATTGCCGGAATTGATATTACGTCACCTGCCATCGATCGCCCCCTGCGCGAAGTAGATGGCGTCATTGTCGAAGTCAACGCGGCTCCCGGTCTGCGGATGCACCTGGAACCGAGTGTAGGGAAGCCCCGCAACGTTGCGGCCCCGATCGTCGATATGCTCTATCCGCCTGGTCGCCCAGTGCGTGTGCCGATCGTAGCGATCACCGGCACCAATGGCAAAACCACAACCACCCGCCTGATTGCTCACCTGTTCCGCCAAACTGGCCAAACCATCGGCTACACCACAACGGATGGCACCTATATTGGCGACTTTCTGGCAGAAGCAGGCGATAACACCGGCCCCCAAAGTGCCCAATTGATTTTGCAAGATCCGACCGTCGAAGTGGCCGTCCTGGAAACAGCTAGAGGTGGCATCCTGCGGTCTGGACTTGCCTTTAGCCAGTGCGATGTGGGCGTCATCCTGAATCTTTCCGATGACCATCTGGGGATTGGCGACATTGACACCCTGGAAGCCATGGCAAAGGTGAAAAGCGTCGTTGCTGAAGCCACCAGTCCCACGGGCTATGTGGTACTGAATGCCGATGATCCCCTGGTTTATGGAATGGCAAGCCAGGTCAAGGCAAAAATTGCCTTCTTCTCAATGAATCCCTGGAATCCCGTGATCTGGGAACATGTCCGCGATGGCGGTCTGGCAGCCATCTATGAAGAGGGGATGCTCTCAATCCTGACTGGAGAGGAAGTGATTCAGGTTGAGCAAGCAGTCAATATTCCCATGACCCTGAATGGCATGGCTCCGTTTATGATTGCCAATGCGCTAGCCGCCACCTTAGCGGCCTACGTGCAGGGGGTTCACATAGAAGACATCAGCACTGCCCTGCGCAGCTTTGAGGCATCTGTGGAGCACACTCCAGGCCGGATGAATCTGATTCCTGTTGATGACTTTCATGTCCTGCTGGATTATGCCCACAACCCCGCCAGCTATGAAGCCATGGGTTCCTTTGTGCGCAACTGGACCACCGGGGAACGAATTGGGGTGATTGGGGCACCGGGCGATCGGCGGGAGCAAGACTTCCGAAAACTAGGTCAACTGACCGCCCAAATCTTCGATCGGGTGATTATTAAAGAAGATGATGATACCCGTGGTAGAAACCGGGGCGAAGTTGCCGACCTGATCCGGACAGGTATTCGCCAGGAAAATCCGGAGTTTCACTACGAAATTATTTTGAACGAAGTAGAAGCGATTGAAACCGCATTGGTAAAAGCCAAAGCGGGCAGTCTGGTGGTAGTTTTGCCAGAAAGTGTCAACCGTGCGCTTAACCTGATCACCCCCCCCGCCCTGGCTACGGCAAAGGTCTAGTGTTGCAAAATTTATGATTTGCAACACTAGAATGTTGGCGTAACAGCTCACAGCCACCTAACACCTGACCCCGACCTCGACTTGACTCGCTGCTAAAACCTCCTGGCGTGCCCACTGGTCAGCAGCGATAATATCTTCCAGAGTAGGGGTCGGTCGGTTGTGAACCTGATAACGATCGCAGGCTTGCTCAATCAGGCGGGGAATATCCAGAAATTGAACTTTCTCTTCCAGGAATAGCGCCACTGCCTGCTCATTGGCAGCATTCATAACTGCGGGCATGCTGCCTCCTGCCCGCCCTGCGGCATAGGCCAGTTTCATGCAGGGATATTTTTGATGATCCGGTTCCCGGAACGTGAGGCTACCCACCTTCACTAAATCAAGGGGTTCCCAGTTGGTATAAATGCGATCCGGATAGGAGAGGGCATACAGCAACGGCAAGCGCATGTCTGCCCAACCCAGTTGGGCCAGCACTGAGGTATCTTGCAGCTCAATCATGGAATGGATAATGCTTTGGGGATGAATCACAATATCAATCTGATCGTAATCCGCCCCAAACAAATAGTGGGCCTCAATCACCTCTAACCCTTTGTTCATCAAGGTTGCAGAGTCGATCGTGATCTTGCGTCCCATGGACCAATTAGGATGCTTGAGGGCGTCGGCAACTGTGACCTGCGATAGCTTTTCTACAGGAAGATCCCGAAATGCGCCACCAGAGGCAGTCAGCAGAATCCGGCGTAAACCTCTGGCGGGAACCCCCTGGAGACATTGAAAGATCGCAGAATGTTCCGAGTCAGCAGGCAGCAACTTAACGCCGTGCTTTTGCACCAGGGGCAAGACAACCGGTCCGCCTGCAATCAGAGTCTCCTTATTGGCCAGGGCAATATCCTTTCCCGCTTCGATCGCGGCAATGGTTGGTAGCAACCCGGCACACCCCACAATTCCAGTCACCGCGACATCGGCTTCACTGTAGCGGGCAACTTCGATCACCCCCTCTTCTCCAGCAAGTAGGGTTGGTTGGGGAGTAAGGTCAGCGATCGCATCCTTCAACTCCGGGAATTTGCCTGTCTCACAAATGGCAACAATCTTTGGGTGAAACTGGCGGATCTGCTGCGCCAGCATCTCAACATTACTACCCGCCGCTAGTCCCACAATGCGGAACTGGTCAGGATTTTGGGAAACGATATCCAACGTTTGGGTGCCGATCGAGCCAGTTGAGCCAAGGAGAGAGATTGCTTTCACGGTTTAGTGGTTAAGTTATAGCTCCCCTATCTTACGATTCAGCGGGATCAAATTCCTACGGAATTCTTATACCAATTGAAAAAATGAAGGTTGCAGATGGGGGTGGGGTGGCTTCGCCCCCAGCCAGGGGTTCCACCCCTGCACCCCATCCCCAATCTGCCCTGTTCGCTATTTAAATTGGTATTAGGATTGCTGCGCCTGGAAAGGGGACTGCGTATCTGCAACCTGCTATATCTACACTCCGTCAAGTCGTTCATCATACAAATCCCCAGCTTCTTTAAGAAGTTGGGGATTCAAAGCTAATCTTTAGCCGAGTAATTTATCAAAATCAACCCGTTACATTAGAGCAGCCCACCCGCGGCTTGAAAGCGAGCACGGGCGCGTTTATAAGCCTGGGCCGCCTGAATTCTGACTTGCCGATCGTCACTCTGCTGGGACTGGTTAAACTTAGTTTCGGCTTCACTAAAAGTGGCACGGGCCTCTTCTTTATTAATCGAGTCGCCCCGCTCTGCGGCATTCACCAGAATCGTAACTTCATTGTTTTCTACTTCTGCGAAGCCACCAAACAGCGCAATGGGAAGCCAGTTTTTATCAGCCCGCACCCGCATCACGCCAGTATCCAATGCCGTCAGCAGGGGAGCATGTCCTGTCAATATACCGAGTTGTCCAGTGGTGCTAGGCAGGATGACCTCTTCAGCCTCAGAGTCCCAAACAGTTTTGTCAGGTGCAATTACACGAACAGTTAGAGCCATAAGTTTAGGGGTTAGACGTTAGGAATTATTTGTTGAGCCAGGGCGTCGGGAGGAGGAAGGGGGGAGTGGGAAATTCCATCAACCCCTACTCCCTATTCCCCACTGCCTATTCCCTATTTGGCTTCTGCCTTCAGCTTTTCCGCTTTAGCGATCGCCATGTCAATGTCACCGACCATGTAGAATGCCTGCTCTGGCAGATCATCCAACTCTCCAGCCAGGATTCTCTTGAAGCCTGAGATCGTCTTCTCCAGGGTGACGTATTGCCCCTTCGACCCGGTGAACACTTCCGCCACAAAGAAGGGCTGAGACAGGAACTTCTCGATCCTACGAGCACGTCCTACGATCAGGCGATCGTCTTCCGATAGTTCATCCAGACCCAGGATGGCGATAATATCCTGGAGTTCCTTATAGCGCTGCAGAGTAGATTGGACTGCGCGAGCTGTATCGTAGTGATCCGCCCCAACAACACTGGGTTGCAGCATGGTGGAAGTTGAACCCAAGGGATCCACTGCCGGATAAATTCCTTTAGAGGCTTGGCCCCGCGACAACACCGTCGTTCCATCCAGGTGGGCAAAGGTGGTTGCAGGAGCAGGGTCAGTCAGGTCATCCGCAGGCACATAAACAGCTTGCACAGAAGTAATGGAGCCTTCCGTTGTAGACGTAATGCGCTCTTGCAGATCTCCCACATCGGTGCCAAGGGTAGGTTGGTATCCCACCGCAGAGGGCATCCGACCTAGCAGTGCGGATACTTCAGAACCTGCTTGCACAAACCGGAAGATGTTATCGATAAACAGCAGTACATCCTGCTTACTCACATCTCGGAAATACTCAGCCATTGTCAGTGCCGACAGCCCCACCCGCATCCGGGCACCCGGAGGCTCGTTCATCTGACCATAGACCAGCGCGATCTTGGACTGACCCGGATCATCCTTGTTAATAACACCGGATTCAATCATTTCATTGTAGAGATCATTTCCTTCGCGGGTGCGCTCACCCACTCCACCAAACACCGACACGCCGCCGTGTTGGGTAGCGATGTTGTTAATTAACTCCATCATGATCACGGTTTTGCCGACTCCAGCACCGCCAAATAGACCGATTTTTCCGCCCCGACGGTAGGGGGTGAGGAGATCGATCACCTTGATACCTGTTTCAAATACGGAGGGAGTGGTTTCCAGTTCGGTCAGTTTGGGAGCGGAACGGTGGATAGGCATTGTTTTTGACATATCCACGGAGCCTTTGTTGTCTACTGGCTCGCCCAATACATTGAAGATACGCCCCAAGGTGACGTTTCCGACTGGAACGCTGATAGGCGCACCCGTATTAACCACTTCCATGCCCCGCACTAAACCGTCGGTGGAACTCATTGCAACTGCCCGCACCTGCCGATCGCCCAACAACTGCTGGACCTCGCAGGTAACAGAAACCTGTTGACCAGCGGGGTTTGTGCCTTCAATTTTCAAAGCATCATAAATTTCTGGCAGTCTGCCGTCGGGAAATTTGATGTCTACAACAGCACTAATGATTTGTGTAATGTAACCTGTACTTGTCTTCTCTGCGGTGGTGACCATGCTTACGCCCTATGTCTGTGATTCAGCTATGGTGATTCAGAAATTGCCATTGATTAGCTTATCACCGAATGGGTTACAAATGGTTAAGATCGCTGACTAGAGAATGAGCAAAAAAAAAATCGCCAAGAATTCTCTATACAATCGCCACAATCGCCAAACTGATGCCCTCCACAAGTAGTGAGGGGCATCAAAGAGGCAGACTTTTGGATCAAGAGGCTTGCTTTTTCCGTAGCTTCAAACCTAACCCTAATAAGCCGATCGCCAGCAGACTGCCTGCGATTTCAGAGGGTTCTGGTACCGGGGGGCAGGAACTGCTAGTGCATGGCCCCGGACCTGGAGATGGCCCCGGACTCAACTGAAGATTGTAGGTAACTGACCCTGCCAGGGTGCCATTGTAGGCGTCCGTATTTCCTAAATAAAACCCTGCGACCAGGTTAGGAACGTTCTCTGGAACAAAGAAAAAGCCAGGATTTGCTGTTGGCGGAACGACCAGATAACTCAGCCCCAGCAAAGTTCCATTCTGGAAATACACCCGCGGGAAGTCTAAAGTAGCATCCCTATCTTGTTGCTGAGTGTAGGAGGTATGCAGAAAGTTAAAGCGGATGCCCAAATTACCTTGGGTGGGCGACACGGATTCAAGCCCAGTCCCCGTTAAGCTGCTATTGTCATAGCTAAAGGTGCCCTTGTAGCTATTCCCCGAATAGGTCCCAGAGGTAATATTGACCGTGAAATCGTAGGTAATATTAAACGCTTGCGCTGATTCAGCATTGCCTGTGAGACAAAGTGCTGTAGCGCTAAGGGCGATTGCGATTGAAGATGTCAGGTTAGCGTTGTTCATAATTTCCCCGTACTCGTGGGGGGGAGACTGAGGACGAGAATTTGCTTAATCTTTTGCACAAAATTCAGTCCGGAAAATCAATTCTGATCAGGTGAAAGATTCAGCCTTCCCACAAAGATCTACTCAACAAAACACACAAGAAAAGGAAATTTTGCCAGAAAAAAATTCCTCGTACTGCTTTTGAATTGGATGACAGGAACACTTCTTGCCGTAGACTACCTGAGTCCTTCTGCCACTGACTAGGGGAGAGATGAAGTCTTTACTAAGACAAAACAAATGCCTAACTCACCTGACACGGGGATCTGCTGCTAGGAAGCGGTTTATTGCATGGTATTTTCCCTGAGGCAGGACATTATTATAAAGCCCCTATAAAGATGAGGCCCTCCAGAAAGCAGCGGTGGAGTCCTTACTAAAATGCGTGGGAATTAAGACTGAAATTTTCTCACAATCCGAAAACCTGGCAATAGACCTCGTATTTGTATTACAATACTACCTTTGTAGTATCAAGCCTTGCTTTACCTGCAAGCCTCCTGTCACTTTGAGGGTTAAAAGTCCGAGCTGTAGCAGGTTTCATTTGGGTGAGGGACGGGGTGGGAGGGCACTCCCCCTGCCCCCTGGACTCCATTGATCTGCAAACTGCCACATGACAAAACTGCTCAAATAGTCTAGGAAAGGGCTTAAGGGGTTTTTTTAAGGGGGAAATTATGGCGAGATTTCAAGACATCATCCGCTATTTCCGAAGGTACCGGAGAATCTCTGTATTTAGCATCGTGATGATGAGTGCTTTTGAGATTATCGATCTATTTGTACCTTATGCAATCGGACAAATTCTTAACGTTCTATCTCACCAACCATTGGATGAACCGCTTCAGCAGATAGTTGCCACTACGGCCAAAGTTACGGGTCAGACCCAAAGCCCCATTCTTTCGCTAGCTGTATTGCTAGTTCTGATAGGTTTGGTATCCGTAGGTCGGGCACCGATTCAACCCTGGTTAGGTCCCTGGTTTAACTGGGATACTGCCTTTCGTGCCCGTCGGGACCATGCCCAGAAGGCCTTGGAAAAAGTTCTCACTCTACCGCTAGAGTTTTACGACGAAAACAATCCAGGGCGGATTGCGGCGCGAGTCGCTAAGGGATTGTCAAACCATACCTGGACCTATCCAGAAATCACAGGTCAGCTATTTCCTAAACTATTTCGGGTTGTCGGTATTTTCGTGGTCATTTGGTTGATCGAGTGGCGAATTTCGCTACTGTTGCTGATCTCGTTTGTGATCATCTTGAGTTTCAGTTTGTCTGGGCTTAAGCGGTTGGCAGACCGGGAAGAAAAGCTAGACAAGTACATGGAAGATACGGAGAGTCGCAACTCGGAAATTATCACCAATATCAAAACCGTCAAGGCGTTTGCAACAGAATCACAGGAATTAAAGCGGCAACGGCAGCGGCTCGATCGCGAGTTCAAGGTGTTAGATTACCGAATTCACAAGGGCTATGTCACTTTGGGTTCCTACGAGCGCACGATCGTCCAAACCTGTGTATTCCTGGTGCTGGTGTTCACGCTGCTGGCAGCGTTTCAGGGAAAGATCTCCTTGGGACATTTCATTACGGTTTTGACGGTTTCCAGCATGGCCTACGCCGAAGTGGAACCGATCAGCCAGTTAGCAGAGGTGTTTGCCCGCCGTTATGCTTCCATGATTCGCTTCCATGAGTTCATGCAACTTCCGTCCGGGAAGGATGCTGGAAGTCTGGTAAGAGATTCGGATGCAGCCCTGTCCTATCAGTTCACTGGAAAGGTGGAGTTTTCGCACCTTACCTTTGGCTATGAGTCCGATCGGCCTGTGCTTCAAGATATCAATCTGCTGATTGAGCCTTACCAAACAGTCGCGTTGGTGGGTCGATCGGGGTCGGGCAAGTCTACGTTGGTGAAACTGTTGTTCCGCTACTTTGAACCGGACAATGGAGCCATTTTGATGGATGGACAGGATCTCCGCCGATTAGATGTGACGGCCTACCGGAAACGGTTGGCGATCGTCCATCAGGAAGTGGATATTTTCAACGGCACTCTGCTGGATAACCTCACCTATGGTAATCCGCATGCCACTTTCAACCAGGTTAAAGAGGCGAGTCGGATTGCCCAGGCAGACGATTTTATTCAGCAAATGCCAAACGGCTATGCCACGGTGGTGGGAGAGCGGGGGGTGCGGTTGTCCGGTGGTCAGCGCCAGCGGATCGGGATTGCCCGTGCCTTGATTATGGAACCGGATGTGCTGATCTTTGATGAGGCAACCTCCAGCCTGGACTATGAATCGGAGCGATCGATCCAATTGGCGATGCGATCGATTCTAGGCACCCGCACGCTTATTATCATTGCTCACCGCCTTAGCACCGTCCGCGAAGCTGACAAGATCGTGGTGTTGGAAAAGGGGCACATTGTTGAAGTGGGGAGCCATGATCAATTACTAAACCATGGTGGCATCTACCAGCGCCTCCATTCCTTGCAGGAAACCGGCGAGTTGCTGGCCTAGCAGCCTGTCGGAGTAATCGAAGTTCTCGTTGCTAGGCTCTGCCTAGTAGACCAAAACGAAAGTTTTGAAAGGGGTGGAGGGGTGGAACCCCTTCTGGGGGCGAAGCCCCCAAACCCCATGTTACAAAATTTAGTGTTTGCAACACTAGTAACGTAAAACTGGAGGCAGAGCCTCCAAACAGGTATTCCCAGGAGGATCCTGGGAACGAGGGGAGTCTCCCCGACAGGCTGCTGGGAGAAAGGTAATGGGTAATGGGTGATTGCCTATTACCTATTACCTCGATTACGAACTACTCGTGTTGCAAAGCATAAATTTTGCAACACGAGCCCTATGCGAATATTGGGTTAGTCAATATTGATCGAGGTGGGCGGCGAAGCGGAGGGTGTCGATGAGAATTTACGGAAATCGGTATAGAGTTTATCGCGCCAGTTAAAGAATGGCTCAAAGGTGCCGACGTCAGCGATGCCAGGAACTCCCTTGCCTTTGAGCGCCTCCGGAATATCCAAATAGGCACCCTCAGGAAATTTGATATACATGCTCAATCCGGCAACCGCAAAATCTGCCATGGTGGGGTGATCTGTAACCAAATAGGGTTGCTCTAGCAGGATAAAACAGAGGGATGCTAAATCACGTTTAAGGGCATCCGTAGCAGATTTGATGGCATCTGGCCCAAACCCGATTCCCTGCCCCAGGAAGCCAAGTAGATCGGCAGGAACCGCACTCACCAGATTCTTGACCAAATCGGGGGTGGAACTGGGTAGAAAAGCCGTGCGGAAGCTTTGATTTTGGTTCAGTGCGCCAATTAGGGCTTTACGGGCATTTAACCCGATCGATTCATCCGCCCATTGCTCTATCAACAGGGTTAAACCCCGCTGCTTTGGATCCGTTGGGATGAGGGGATGGTCAGGATATTGCTTTTCTAAATACTCGGCGATCGCCGTTGAATCAGCAATAAATTCGCTCCCATCTTTTAGGACAGGCACCTGGCGGTGACCCGACATCCGCACTAAGTCGATTTGCCCAATACCGGGCGTCACTTCAAGCTTGCGGTAGGCTAACCCTTTGTAATCCAGAATGAGTCGCACCTTCTCACTAAAGTGAGACAGTTCAAATTGATATAGCTCTAACATGGTGCATCTCCTGCAAAGCAGTGGGAAAACGACTCGAGTATCGGACTAACTTAATCCTCTATCAACCCCAATTTAAAGCAATCTGCTGAAAGAGATATCTGATTTAGATCCAACTTAAGTTCAGGGGGATCTCCCACCCGCGACAGAGCAATAGTCTGCAACACATCTTTAGACTTCAAATTGTATCTAAAGAAACTAATTTTTTCTTAGAAAACTTTTCAGTTTCAATCCCGTTTAAGGAGATCTCCCTTACCATGAGTACCCCATCAAATCAGCGTTTTGTTCGAAAGGCAACAGCCCTGTTGAGTGCGATCGCGGCCAGCAGTTTCTTAGGTTTGCCTGTGCTAGCACAAACCAGCCCAGGCGCTGGGAACTCTTCAGTTCAGTGTGTTCCTGGATCAACTCAGTCCCGTGGTTCGGACTCAAGCCCATCAATTTCTAGCAACACTCCTTCTAGCAACACCCCTTCTAGCAATCCCTCTAACAACTCAGCAATAGTTTCAGGCAGTCAAGTAGACTCTATGCAATCTGAGGCCAACCCCAGAGCGATGCCCTCCCAGGCTAATGGGATGAATTCTCGCACGAGCCTCAACCAGAGTACCCAATCCTCTCGTCAAAACACTTCCACCAGTGCAGCAGATGACTCCAACACTCCAGGAGTGCAGGAGTACCCGAATCAGTCCGATCCGAGAACGGGTGTTAGTCCATCTCCTAACACTGGAGCTACCTACTCTACCAACAATAGGGATGTGACGGCGGGCACCACTTCGGCTCCTACTGATCAATCTGCTAACAGTAACGGCCCCCGATCGGGGGATGTTCCTTCTGGCAACTCGATTTCGCGAGCCAGAACGGAGACTACCCAGGGTGAAGTTCAATCGGTCATGCCTGTTGGTCCCCAAGGTCAAGCTGGCACCACTAGTTCGGTCAATCAGCCTGTTACCACTAGCATGGCAAATTCCAATTCTGGTAACTATCGTTCTAGTTCTAACGATGTATACCAGGTTGGCGCAAGCAGTCTGGCCCAGGCAAATGCTACCTCAGGTGCCCAAGCTGCCAGACTCCTAACCCAGGGAATGCGCAATCAGGGCACAGACCAGTCGAGCGATCGGATGAGCTACGGATATGGACAGGCGCAAAGCCCTTCCGCCATGAGTGGCGTTACGAGCGGTGCCCAGACCACTAATCAAGGTCAAATCATGGCTCGTTGTCCTGAGGGCATGGTTCCCAGTTACCAGTCTGTACCCGGTGCCATGAATCGGGATCAAAATCAGGCAGCTCCCGATCGAAATAGCATTCCTCGTGAGCGGACTGCCCCCGATGTCCAAACTCCTGGAAGATAGGTTCCGATAACCAGGGGTGATTGTAGCCCTCTAAGTTAGGACGGAATACAGGGGGTTGGTGAGTACAGTCGAACTGTACTCACC
>JBAUTA010000246.1:0-1530 GCA_049581985.1 Kovacikia sp. | reverse complement strand
ATTTCAACCTGCTTAAAAGGAGCCTTTGGCATTACAAGCGATCGGTGATACGGACTTTAGCCTACGAAAAGGAATCAAGAATCGCATTATTATTGAAGTCTAAATCTAGGCTGAGAGAACATTATTTACCCCCATCTGCCCCCTACTAATAAGAAATTTGGCAGAGACCAGAACAATTCACCTTTTGTTTGTGAAAGGAATATTCCATCGAAATGGCACGATTGAGTCAATTTTTTAAAAAAGCTGAACCCATGAGAACAGCTGACCCTTCTCTATGCTCCGAGAGCATAAAGACAGGTCAACTGCTGGCTAACCGCTACATGCTAAAAGAAATGGTTGGCAAGGGTGCAATGGGACGTGTTTTTCGTGCAGAGGACGGGTTATTGGGAAACGTATCCGTCGCCGTCAAAGTGCTCTCACAGAATTTGCTGAACAAGCAGATGACAGACCAGTTCTTTAAAGAAGCCAGAACCGGAGCCTTGTTGGGTCATCAAAACATCAACATTGTCCGTGTTTTGGACTATGGAGTGTATAACGATTCCATCCCGTTTTATGTTATGGAGTATGTTGAAGGCGGAACCCTCGAACAGGAAACAAACTTTCAACCACTGGGAATTCTCCGTTTTTTGAAGCTCATGACCCAAGTTTGTTCAGGGTTGCAATGTGCCCATCAGGGTGTGCTAATCGATAAAAAACTCTACTGCGTTGTCCATAGAGATATTAAGCCCAGTAATATTTTTATCACCCAAAATCCAAGTCTAGGGGAAATCGCAAAAGTTCTAGACTTTGGAATTTCTGACTTATTTAATGGCAACAACCAAGCTAAAGAACAGCTGGGAATGGGGACGCTAAGCTATGCGTCTGGGGAACAACTTAAGAACCAAGCGCCAGATCCGCGTTCCGATATCTACAGCTTAGGCATTACCATGTTTGAGGCACTCACTGGACATCTCCCCATTGTGCCGGAAGAACAGAGTCTGCGTGGATGGGTTGAGGCGCATTGCCATCAAACACCTCGCAGGTTCTCCGAAGTTGCCCCTCACCTTAAAATCCCAACGGCCTTAGATCAGTTAATTCAAAGCTGTCTTGAAAAAGATATCCAGAAGCGACCACAGACGATCGGCGAATGTCTCAATGTGCTTAACAGTCTGATATCCTCAGTCTCCCCTGCTGGAGGGTTGAGCAACCTATGCGTTGAAGAATCCCTTGAAGATATTTTAGATGGAATTATAAATAGTCCAGACATTAGTACGCCTATCCTCGCTGCAAGTACAACGAGGGTTTTTGATGTCTCCCTAACCGATCAAGCTTGGCAAGCATCATGGCCTTCAAATAAACCAGTCGCGGAGATCGTGTTTGCTCAACTCTTAGAAGAAGGCGATCAAGACACGGCATCGCTTTGGGTCATGCTGTCTCATGCTAAAGTTCAACAGCAATATTTAACTCATCACTATACAGAATTTATCTTTGAAGATAAGTTCTGCTCGATGCTTGCTTGGGTAACGGTTCTGTTCGATGAAGAAGGTCACT
>JBAUTA010000245.1:0-1601 GCA_049581985.1 Kovacikia sp. | reverse complement strand
CCTCAGCTCCATTGACTGACAGAGAGGCTACTTTGGCTAGAGGCATGACAACTGTTCTGCCATCTGCCATCTCAAATTGCCCGACACCAACGACAGGTAGACGAAGAGAACTTGCCATCTGACGGGTAATTAGCGTTCCATCCGCTCCAGTATCCACAATCATTTCAAAGGTTTGTTTGCCGTTGAAGGTGACATCGATTACAGGAGTTTTGCCCAGGCGGTACTTGATTTTAGCCTGGTAAACGCTGGCAGCTGCGGTATTGGGAGTTGCTGCAGGATTTCCAGAACCATTGGTTGAAGTGGGTGCAGGTTTTAGTTTCCCACCGCCACACAGCTTATCAAGACTGATGGTTCTTCCTGAGGAAGTGACCATGAAACAATTGGCATCCTGGGCAATTGCCCTCGAACTCTGATTGACAACAGTTATTGCTGGGATAAGGGTAATAGAAGTAAAGCCAGCGATCGCCAGTAGCCGAAATGAACCTTTCTTCACGTGATCTCTCCTGATATAGCTGGTCTAAATTGCTGATGAACCCAGGGAGTTGTGAAAACCTTTCCCTAACGAGAAAGCTCTTTCACAATCCAAATAGGATCGCTATAGCTGACTTGGTTGGGCTACTCGACGAAGCCGTATTTCTTCTCCTTTCTGACATAGCAGCAGGAAGATCGTCAAAGGGTAAATTACTGATTTATTGTTACTTCTAGATTAAATTATGGTTGCATAGGAATTTGCACCCAACTGAAATCCCCAATTTATTGCAGTTCGTAAGCAGGGGTTTGGGGACTGCACCCCCAGGCAAAGGGTTTCAGCCCCCCAATGACATTCTTAGTTTAATGACGCCAGCTTTAACACGAGATTTGTATACATCGTAGCCTTGGCAAGGGGAGATGCCGCAGGCGGATTTTTCTATCCTGTGCCTGTCGGAAAAACCTGATCAGCACATCAGGGGGTTTAAAGGCCTAAAGCACTTCTAATTTGCGTTGTGATGAGCGCAGGGGGTTGGGAAATATCGATAATCAGCGCATTTTCTGGCTCCTCCAGGGCTGCAAACTGGCTTTTCAATAAATCGGCTTTCATATAATGTCCCTGCCGTTGGTTCAATCGCTGTTGGATTAATTCAAAAGAACCTTTGAGATAGATCAGATAAACCGGATCGGAGGGCTGATAGAGAATTTGGCGATAACTAGATTTGAGGGCAGAGCAAGCCATCACAACAGGGGTATGGGTTTCAATCCAACTATGAATAGCCCGCTGCATTGCCAATAGCCAGGGAGCACGATCTCGATCCGTTAAGGGAATCCCCCGACGCATTTTCTCAATATTCTGGACCGGGTGAAAGTCGTCACCGTCCCAAAACTGCCAGCCTAAAGCCTCTGCCAAGCGTTCGCCGATCGTCGTCTTACCAGACCCCGAAACCCCCGTGATGAGAATAATAGCCATGACTTTGGGCAACTTGGTTACGGCTAACCGCAACAGGCAGTTGGATAGATTAATGACATTAGCGATCCCACCTAGCCCTCCTTAAAAAGGCTACTGTGTACACACATCTCGACTCGGATACTAAAACTCTGCAAGATCCCCCTTAATCCCCCTTAAAAAG
>JBAUTA010000244.1:0-2466 GCA_049581985.1 Kovacikia sp. | reverse complement strand
GGATGCTTTGAATGCGATTTTTTATGTCCTGCGAACCGGTATTCAATGGAAGGCATTGCCTCGAAGTTTAGGAGCATCGAGTACGGTACATGATCGCTTTCAGTTATGGGTTAAGCAAGGAGTATTTGAGTCGATGTGGGAATTGGGGTTGAAAGAGTATGCACAGAAGGTGGGTATCGAATGGGAATGGAATGCAATGGACGGAGCAATGGTGAAGGCTCCGTTGGGGGAAAAAAGCAACGGGTCCCAATCCCACTGACAGAGCCAAGTCTGGCACCAAACGGAGTGTGTTGACTGATGGTCGGGGAGTGCCTTTGGGAGTTGCCCTCGAAGGTGCAAATCGACATGATATGAAAATGACAGAAGCAACGCTAGAGAGTCAAAGAATTGTTCCCCCCGATACTGACGAAAAGTGGCTACGAAATCTCTGTTTGAACAAAGGGTATGACTATGAGGAAGTGCGGCAAATTTTAATGGCTTGGGGATATGTGGGGCCTATTCCTCCGAAAGATGAGTGCGAACGGATTATTCATGACATTCCTAATTACAGAGCAAGGCGATGGGTAGTGGAACGGACACATTCGTGGATGAACCGATTTCGACGGTTATTAATACGCTGGGAAAAGAAACCTGAGAATTACTTGACAATGATTTATTTATCCTTTGCAGCCATTGCGGTGCGGGCTGTTGAAGTTTTCGGATAGGCTCTTAATCCTTTGTCCTGATCAAACTGGCGATAGCTACAAATTGGGATAAGGGCAGGTTATTGGTAAAGCTACGATATAGCAAGGCTTCAGGACTGGTTTAAGGGACGTCTCTGGGAATACACTCAGAGACGTGACCTTTTGTAAAGGTCAATTTTCCTTGTCAAAATCAATTCCAGATTCAGGTCTGGAAGACCTAAATTAGTAGACTTATTCAAACGTACTTGAGGCTGCCTGTTTATGAGTCATCCCTCTCCTAATTCAATTGTCACAAGCCCGATCAAATTTGGTACAGATGGCTGGCGGGGGGTCATTGCTGCTGAGTTCACCTTTGAGCGCTTGACCCTGGTTGCACCCTTAGCTGCCCAGGTTCTTGCCGATACCTATGGCAGCACTCCTCCCAACCGGACTGTGATTGTGGGCTACGATCGCCGCTTTCTCTCTGAAGAGTTTGCCCGTGCCACTGCTGATGCGGTTATCGCTGCCGGGTTTGATGTGTTGTTGTCAGAAGGCTATGCGCCTACGCCTGCGTTCAGTTGGGCCGCTAAGCAACACCATGCGCTGGGTGCCCTGGTGATTACCGCCAGTCACAACCCCGGTCGTTACTCCGGCTTAAAGGTGAAGGGAGCTTTTGGTGGATCGGTTGCCCCAGCCGTAACCCAACAGATTGAAGCCTTGCTGAAAGAGGGCGTTACGATTCAGGCGACTCCTGGAACCCTGCAAACCTTCGATCCCTGGCAGGGTTATTGCCAGGAGTTGCGTAAAAAAGTAGACATTCACAAAATTCGGGATGCCATTCAGCAGGGGAAGCTCACCGTCTTTGTGGATGCCATGTACGGGGCGGCGGCTGGAGGACTGGCAAGGCTGTTGGATGCCCCCATCCGGGAACTGCACAGCAACCGGGATCCGTTGTTTGGTGGTGGCGCACCGGAACCACTGCCCCGGTACTTAACGGAGTTTTTTGAGCAAATCAAGTCCTTTCGCCAGGAGAATCAGGCAGGGCTATCGGTGGGGCTGGTATTTGATGGGGATAGTGATCGCATCGCCGCAGTAGACGGACAGGGGAATTTTCTCAGTTCTCAAATTCTGATTCCTGTCCTGCTTGAGCATTTGGTTAACAGGCGGGGTTTTAGCGGAGAATTTATCAAGACGATCAGTGGTTCTGACTTGATGCCCAAAGTGGCCGCTTTATTTGGGTTATCGGTATTTGAAACCCCGATCGGCTATAAATACATTGCCGATCGGATGTTGGAAACAAAGGTTTTACTGGGGGGAGAAGAATCCGGCGGGATTGGCTACGGTAACCACATTCCAGAGCGGGATGCACTGCTCTCAGCTTTGTATGTGCTGGAGGCCATCGTCGAATCTGGCACTGACCTGAGTGACCTTTACCGCAACCTTCAGGAACGTACGGGCTTTTTTGCGGAGTACGATCGCATCGATTTACCCCTCGCCAGTATGGAGGCCAGGGCACGTCTCCTAACCCAGCTCCAAACCCAACCTCTGACTGAAGTTGCTGGCAAGAAAGTGGTAGATTGTCTCACCGTTGATGGCTATAAACTTCGCCTGGAGGACGGTAGCTGGCTGTTAATCCGCTTCAGCGGCACGGAACCCGTTCTGCGGCTCTATTGCGAAGCTGCCACCCTGGAACAGGTTCACAAAACCCTGGAGTGGGCAAGGGAGTGGGCAGATAAGGCTTAGGCCGATGCCGCCTGCTTGGAAGATGGGGAGGCTCGGAGGACATTGGGGCGGGAAATGGTTC
>JBAUTA010000243.1:0-1716 GCA_049581985.1 Kovacikia sp. | reverse complement strand
GAGCAAATCCGATGCCTTTACCCGATGGTCCTCAGGACTCACCGTTCCTTCAGATCATGCAAACGATCGTCCGGCCTCTGGAAACCCTGGATGCTAATTTTCTCCAGTATAGTGACCTCTATACAGCTCGGATCAGTGGATTTGGTCCGTTAGTGGTGCTCAGCAATCCAGACGGGATTGAGTCCCTCATGACGGCTCCTTCCCATTTGTTTGATTCTGGCCGTGGCAATTGGGTGTTAGCCCCCTTTGTCGGAGAGACTTCCCTGATCCTCCTGGACGGCAAAGCCCATCAACGCCAACGCAAGTTGCTGACCCCGCCCTTTCATGGCGATCGCCTGCGGGCTTACGGCCAGGATATCTGTCAGATTACCCAACAGATCGTCGATCGGTGGCAACCAGGACAGGCGTTTTCAGCGCGAGAGGTGACCCAGGAGATTTCCCTCCAGGTGATCATGCGAACCGTATTTGGGGTTCATGA
Source organism: Kovacikia sp. (assembly GCA_049581985.1). Classification (GTDB taxonomy): domain Bacteria; phylum Cyanobacteriota; class Cyanobacteriia; order Leptolyngbyales; family Leptolyngbyaceae; genus Kovacikia. The sequence continues at coordinate 1,238 of JBAUTA010000243.1, read as the reverse complement.
GGAAGAACAATCAGAACGGCTGCGGCAGCATCTCAATTCACTCGTGAGGTTGTTTGACCAACCGCTAAACGCCAGCTTTGTCTTTATCCCAGCCCTGCAAAAAGATTGGGGAGCCTGGAGCCCTTGGGGACATCTGAACCGACAACGGGCCAAGATTGACACCATTCTGTATGCAGAAATTGAGGATCGACGGGAGCATCCGGAACGGCGGGGCAATGATATTCTCAGCCTCATGCTGTCGGCTCGGGATGAAGCCGGAGAGCCGATGACCGACCAAGAACTGCGGGATGAGATGATGACTTTGTTGTTTGCCGGTCATGAAACTACGGCAACTGCACTGGCCTGGGCTTTGTACTGGATCCATTGGTTGCCAGAGGTGGGAGCCAAGGTGCTGCAAGAGTTGGCGGAGCTAGGACCAAACCCAGACCCGCTAGCCATTTCCCGACTGCCTTACCTGAATGCGGTTTGCCAGGAAACCTTGCGGATCTATCCAGTTGGACTCTTTGCCTTTTCTCGCATTCTCAACGAACCCTGGTCTTTGATGGACCATGACTTTGAGTCAGGCACTGCGATTAGTATCTGCATTTACCTGTTGCACCATCGTCCTGACCTTTATCCAAACCCCAAGCAGTTTCGCCCCGAGCGCTTTTTAGAACGGCAGTTTTCACCCTATGAGTACTTTCCCTTTGGGGGGGGCAATCGTCGCTGTATTGGGGCAGCTTTTGCCATGTTTGAGATGAAACTGGTATTGGCAACCATTCTCTCCCGCTGGCAACTCCAATTAGCCAGCAATCATCCGATTAAACCATGTCGGCGGGGTGTCACGATGTCTCCAGCCAAAGGGGTGCCGATGCGAGTAGTCAACAAGCGGTCATCCCTCCCAACGGCAAGCAATATCGATAACCCTACGATGGTTCAGTCCAGTTCCTGATCCTTAACCCTCAAAGGGCGGAGATTAAGATTTGTTATCAATCCTCCGTTCTTTTTCTATTGTCTGCTCGTTAAACTATGAACAGCAGCGATACTGACCATCTATTATGCCGACAACGGATAAACTGCCGCAGACTGATTGCGATCGGGTAGAAGAAGGTACGACCAATCAACCAAGAAATACGGTCTTGAAGGACCTGTTTTCCAGTGGCGGAGAAATGGGCGCACGCATACAGGTATTTGATTGGTCCACTACTTCCATCGGTGCGATAGAAACCTGGCCTCAAAGCTTACAGATTGCGCTACAG